>WIJN01000001.1:0-224096 GCA_009496085.1 Streptococcus mitis
CCATAGGATTCTTTCTAATGATGGTTTGGTTGCTTTTCATTATAGATCTTATGGGACTTTTTTTCTACAACAAAATAGGCTCCATAATATCCATAGGGGATTTACCCACTACAAATATTATAGAGCCAATTTTTTATATATTATCTATTGCTACTTCCAACCCTTGAGTGAAATTTCTCCGCTATTGAGCCAGATGTCTTTTCCGTCATCACATTGAACTAAAAGTTTACCACTTTTAGAGATATCTTTAGCAAGTCCCTTGTAGTCTTTTTGATCTAGTGTAAAAGTAACTTCTTTTCCTAGAACGAATGACTGTTTTTTGTATAGGTATAATAGCTCTTCTGCTGGTGTTTCGAAGAAAGCACGCCATATTTCGATAATTAATTCATTTCTGGTAATAGGTGCTGGTGTTTTAAATAAACTAGCAGCTTTTTCTTTTAATTCCTGAGGGAAGTCTTTAATAGTAAAGTTAATCCCTACTCCAATAATGATATCTGTGACTAAGCCAGTTTCTACAGAGGTCATTGCTTCAGTAAGGATTCCTCCAATTTTATGATTGTTTAGGTAGATATCATTGACCCATTTTATGTCGACATCTATTAATGTTAGGTTCTTAATGGCTTTGTAGATAGCTCCTGCTACAAGTAGTGTGTAGGATGGTAATTGGTCATAGGGAAGATTTGGTTTAAGATGGAGTGTCATATAAATGCCACCTTGGGGTGAGTAGAAAGAACGTTGAAAACGGCCTCGGCCTGCTGTTTGATAGGAAGCTAGATAGAGGGTGTTTGCTTCATTTCCTAAATCAATTGCTTCTTTTGCATCTAGTTGTGTTGATCTTGTTTCGGGTTTAAAACTGATTTTAATTGGAAGATTTTGTTCTAGAAGTTCTGGAAGAATAAGGTCTCCATTCACCAGTTTATAGCCTTTGTTTTTGATACTATCAATTTCAATGCCTTCTTGTTCTAGACGCTTGATGGCTTTCCAAATTGACGTTCGGCTTAGGGATAGTTCTTCTGCGATTTTTTCTCCGCTGACATAGTCGATTTCTTTAGCTAGAATTTGGTAGACGACTTGGTAAGATTTCATAGCGTTTCCTTTCTTTAGGAATTGTAAATGATTTAAATATAGTTTGGATAATTGGTCAAAACCTTATTATATTACTACTATTTTAACATATACCTAGTCTTTACGGTATGATTTTCTTATAGTAAATCTAGTCATTAAGTTTGAGTTTTGAAATATCAGTATTTTTGCTCCCTTTTTTACCTAGTAAACGTTTCCTTTGTTTTCAAATTGCTAAAAAAGTGGTACAATAAAGGGTAGCTTACTATTATCTGAATCAACTGATTTGGAGAGAAAGGATTCATTTTGAAATCAATAGGCTTTATTAAAAAGCTGAAAGGGTTGTCTAGTAAAGAGCTTATTTTATTGGGAATTATCCTGAGTATCTTTTTACCCTTTTATCTTTTTGTAGTTGTATTCTGTTTATATATTATCAGTTTGATTTTTACAGGAGACATGAAAAGTATTCTTCAGAAAATGGGGGAGCATCCGATGCTGCTTCTTTTTCTTGGCTATAGTACTGTTATATCCGTTTTTGCACAAAATTGGATGGGTCTTGTGGCTTCAGTAGGAATGTTTCTATTTACTGTTTTCTTTTTGCACTATCAGTCGGTTTTATCACATAGATTCTTTCGATTGATTTTGCAGCTCGTCTTGTTTGGTAGCGTCTTATCAGCTGCTTTTGCGAGTTTAGAACATTTCCAAATTGTGAAGAAATTTAACTATGCTTTTCTTTCACCCAATATGCAGGTGTGGCATCAGAATAGGGCAGAAGTGACCTTCTTTAATCCTAATTATTATGGAATTATTTGTTGTTTCTGTATCATGATTGCCTTCTATCTGTTTACAACGACCAAGTTGAATTGGTTGAAAGTATTCTGTGTGATTGCAGGCTTTGTTAATCTCTTTGGTTTGAACTTTACTCAAAATCGAACTGCCTTTCCTGCTATTATAGCTGGAGCCATTATTTATCTCTTTACGACCATTAAAAACTGGAAGGCCTTTTGGCTTAGTATTGGGGTCTTTGCCATTGGCTTGAGTTTCCTCTTTTCCAGTGATTTAGGAGTTCGGATGGGGACTTTAGACTCTTCTATGGAAGAACGCATTTCTATTTGGGATGCTGGGATGGCCTTGTTTAAGCAAAATCCTTTTTGGGGTGAAGGGCCATTGACCTATATGCACTCTTATCCTCGGATACATGCTCCTTATCATGAACATGCTCATAGCCTTTATATTGATACGATTCTGAGTTACGGAATTGTGGGGACTATTTTATTAGTTTTGTCTTCTGTTGCTCCTGTTCGCTTGATGATGGATATGAGTCAGGAGTCGGGGAAACGTCCGATTATCGGCCTTTATCTATCTTTCCTTACAGTGGTTGCTGTACACGGAATCTTTGACTTAGCTCTCTTCTGGATCCAGTCAGGCTTCATTTTCTTGCTAGTTATGTGCAGTATTCCATTGGAGCATCGAACCTTGGTATCGGACATGACGGATTGAGTTTATAAGATTGAAATCTTCTACTTTGGGTAGGAGATTTTTTTACTGGGAAAAATTATTTCCAAATCGAAATAGTTGACAGATGAAATGACGAGTGTTACAATTATTTTATTCGTTTCGATATCGAAATAAATTGGAGGTGTTATGAAAGATAGTCATTTGCTAGCCCATCATATTCGTTTGTTGAATGGGCGGATTTTTCAAAAGTTACTGAGCCAAGATCCTGAGGCTCTTTATCGGAGTGAGCAGGGAAAAATTTTAGCGGTTTTATGGAATAGTGAAACAGGCTGTGCAACTGCGACAGATATTGCGCTTGCGACAGGGCTTGCTAATAATACGCTGACGACTATGATAAAAAAGCTAGAGGAACAAAATCTTGTAACTGTTAGTCCATGTGGAGAAGATAAGCGTAAGAAGTATTTAGATTTAACGGAGTTGGGCAAGTCCCAGAAAGAAGTGGGACATCGTGTCAGTCAGAAATTGGATACGATCTTTTACAAAGGATTTTCAGAGGAAGAAATTCGTCAGTTTGAAGCCTTTCAAGAAAGAATTTTGGCTAATCTGAAAGAGGAGGAAAATGAGGATTAGAATAGAGCAAATTAACTGTTTATAAGTAAAGGCCACTTTTGACTTTGTTCTCCAGCTATTAGGACAAGGGAACTATGTGGTTAGCTATGGTCAGACTCAGATTGATGGAGTTGCCTATGCCCAGTACGATATCTTCCGTCTAGAAAACGGGAAAATTGTGGAGCATTGGGACAATAAGGAAGTCATACCTAAGGTAGAAGACTTGACCAATCGAGGGAAGTTTTAAATTGAGGATACAGAATGATTGAATACAAAAATGTAGCTTTACGTTACACAGAAAAAGATGTCTTGAGAGATGTTAATTTACAGATTGATAATGGCGAGTTTATGGTTTTAGTTGGGCCATCTGGCTCAGGTAAGACGACCATGATTAAGATGATTAACCGTCTCTTGGAACCGACTGATGGAAATATTTTTATGGATGGCAAGCGCATTAAAGATTATGATGAGCGTGAACTTCGTCTTTCTACTGGTTATGTTTTACAGGCCATTGCTCTCTTTCCTAATCTAACGGTTGCGGAAAATATTGCTCTGATTCCTGAAATGAAGGGTTGGACTAAGGAAGAAATTGCTCAGAAAACAGAAGAGCTTTTGGCAAAAGTTGGATTGCCAGTAGCAGAGTATGGGCATCGACTTCAGAATGAATTATCTGGTGGAGAACAGCAGCGAGTTGGTATTGTTCGAGCTATGATTGGTCAGCCTAAGATTTTGCTTATGGATGAACCTTTTTCAGCCTTGGATGCTATTTCGAGAAAACAGTTGCAGGTTCTGACTAAAGAATTGCATAAAGAGTTTGGGATGACAACGATTTTTGTAACCCATGATACGGATGAAGCTTTGAAATTGGCGGACCGTATTGCTGTCTTGCAGGATGGAGAAATTCGCCAGGTAGCGAATCCCGAGACCATTTTAAAAGCCCCTGCAACAGACTTTGTAGCAGACTTGTTTGGAGGTAGTGTTCATGACTAATTTAATTGCAACTTTTCAGGATCGTTTTAGTGATTGGTTGACAGCTCTATCTCAACATTTGCAGTTGTCACTTTTGACCTTGTTGCTGGCCATCTTTATAGCGATTCCCTTGGCTGTTTATCTTCGCTATCATGAGAAGTTGGTGGATTGGGTTTTGCAGATTGCAGGGATTTTCCAGACCATCCCGTCTCTGGCCTTGCTGGGGCTCTTTATTCCCTTGATGGGAATTGGAACCTTGCCTGCTTTGACAGCTCTAGTGATTTATGCGATTTTTCCGATTTTGCAAAATACCATCACTGGGCTGAAGGGAATTGATCCGAGTCTGCAAGAGGCTGGGATTGCCTTTGGGATGACCAGATGGGAACGACTCAAGAAGTTTGAAATTCCACTTGCCATGCCTGTTATGATGTCTGGGATTCGGACGGCAGCGGTCTTGATTATCGGTACGGCAACCTTGGCGGCCTTGATTGGGGCAGGGGGACTAGGTTCCTTTATCCTTTTGGGAATTGACCGTAATAATGCCAGTCTGATTTTGATTGGGGCCCTTTCTTCTGCAGTGCTAGCCATTGCCTTTAACTTCCTACTAAAAGTGATGGAAAAAGCAAAATTGCGGACGATTTTCTCTGGTTTTGCCTTGGTGACCATATTGCTCGGTCTGTCTTATAGTCCAGCTCTCTTGGCTCAAAAAGAGAAAGAAAACTTGGTTATTGCTGGGAAATTGGGTCCAGAACCAGAAATTTTGGCCAATATGTATAAGTTACTGATTGAAGAAAATACCAGTATGACTGCGACTGTTAAACCGAATTTTGGGAAAACAAGCTTTCTCTATGAAGCTCTGAAAAAAGGCGATATTGACATCTATCCTGAATTTACTGGTACGGTGACTGAAAGTCTGCTTCAACCATCACCGAAAGTGAGTCATGAGCCAGATCAGGTTTATCAGGTGGCGCGTGATGGCATTGCCAAACAGGATCACCTAGCCTATCTCAAACCTATGTCTTATCAAAATACCTATGCTGTAGCTGTTCCGAAAAAGATTGCTCAGGAATACGGCTTGAAGACCATTTCGGACTTGAAAAAAGTGGAAGGACAGCTGAAGGCAGGCTTTACACTTGAGTTTAATGATCGTGAAGATGGAAATAAGGGCTTGCAGTCAATGTATGGTCTCAATCTCAATGTGGCGACCATGGAACCAGCCCTTCGCTATCAGGCAGTTCAGTCAGGTGATATTCAAATCACGGATGCCTATTCGACTGATGCGGAATTGGCGCGTTATGATTTGCAGGTCTTGGAAGATGACAAGCAACTCTTCCCACCTTACCAAGGGGCTCCACTGATGAAAGAAGCTCTTCTCAAGAAACATCCAGAGTTGGAAACAGTTCTCAATAAATTGGCTGGTAAAATTACTGAAAGCCAGATGAGTCAGCTCAACTACCAAGTCGGTGTTGAAGGCAAGTCAGCAGAGCAAGTAGCCAAGGAGTTTCTACAAGAAGAAGGTTTGTTGAAGAAATAGACTGAGAATGTCACACTCAACTTGGTTAAACGACCATATAGAAAAATGCTCAGACAATGTCGTCTGGGCTTTTTTGATTGTTGAAAAGATAAAAAACTTACTAGCCTAGAAATAAGGTAACTGAGTTCTACTCTGTATTCAATTTTTAGGAATGAGAAAGTCTAGATAAAACTGGACAACTTCCTGTTCTGTGAAGTCTTGCCCTTTTTTGAGCCACCAGATCAATGTCTCGGTAAAGTTTGTTACGACCAAGTGTTGGAGATAAGAGGCAGGCAGACTTGGGTGAGCTTCTTTCAAATCATCAGCCAACAAGGGATAGACGTGGTTCTCCAATTCTCTCTGGAGTTGACGGAGGAAGTAGTCATTTTTGGAAAATAGCAGACTGGTGATATGATCTTGATTCTTCTGAAAATGGAGAAAGAGGTGGGCGAGGTAATCTTCGGTTGAAATGGACTCCTCTCTTTCAAAGAGGTGATGGAAGAGGTAGCGACAAAGCTCGTCCAGAAGTAGTTCCTTGCTCTCATAGTGACAGTAAAAAGTGGAACGTCCCACATCTGCGAGATTAATGATATCCTGAACTGTAGTGGATTCGTAGCCCTTCTCGTTCAAAAATTGTAGAAAAGCCTGATAGATGGCTTTTTTGGTTTTACTGATACGGCGGTCAATGTTAGTCATATGGACATTTGAGGCAAATTGTTCAGAACTGAATAAAGCTGATATTTTGCTTCTATCCTTTCTTTGAGTTTTAGTGGATAATGATAATGAACAAGGTGTTCATAAGTCTATTATAACAAAGGAATGAGAAAAATGAAGGCAAAATATACTGTTTGGGTAGCTTTTTTCTTAAATTTAAGCTATGCTATTGTTGAGTTTATTGCAGGAGGAATCTTTGGTTCGAGTGCTGTTCTTGCTGATTCTGTCCATGACTTGGGAGATGCTATAGCCATTGGCATATCGGCCTTTTTAGAAACAATCTCAAATAGAGAAGAAGATAGGCAGTACACCTTGGGTTACAAGCGATTTAGTCTTTTAGGGGCCCTGGTGACTGCTGTGATTCTTATCACAGGATCCATCCTAGTGATTTTGGAAAATATAACTAAACTTTTTAATCCACAGCCCGTTAATGATGAAGGTATTCTCTGGCTAGGGATCATTGCAGTTAGCATCAATCTGCTAGCTAGTCTAGTAGTTCGCAAGGGAAAGACAAAGAACGAGTCGATTCTGAGCCTGCACTTTTTGGAAGATACTCTTGGTTGGTTAGCTGTCATTCTAATGGCGATTATCCTCCGATTTACAGATTGGTATATCTTAGATCCTATCTTGTCGCTTGTCATTTCTATCTTCATTCTAACAAAAGCAATTCCTCGCTTTTGGAGCGCACTCAAGATTTTCTTGGATGCTGTGCCAGAAGGTGTCGATATCAAGCAAGTCATGAGTGACTTAGAGGGATTAGACAATGTGGCTAGCCTTAACCAGCTTAATCTCTGGACTATGGATGGTTTGGAAAAAAATGCCATTGTTCATGTTTGCCTAAAAGAAATTGAACAGATGGAAACTTGTAAAGAATTCATACGAAACTTGCTAAAAGATTGTGGATTTCAAAACATCACTATTGAAGTTGATGCCGACCTAGAAACTCACCAAGCACATAAGCGCAATATAACAGAGTTAGAAGCAAGTCATGATCAAAATCATCATCATTGATGAGGTGTAGTATAAGTGAGCGAAAGCATAATAAAAAGTGTATACTTAAACTAGTAAAAATGGAGAGGATATGTTAATGAAATCAGCAGTCTATAAAAAAGCAGGTCAGGTCGGTATTGAAGAGGTTAAGCGTCCAAGTATTCAAGAAGCAGATGATGCTATTATCCGCATTGTCCGTACTTGCGTTTGTGGTTCGGACCTTTGGAGTTACCGAAATCCCAAAATCGAAGAAGGACATAGAAATAGCGGTCATGAGGCGATTGGAATTATCGAAGAAGTTGGTGAGAACGTTACTACAGTAAAACCAGGTGATTTTGTCATTGCCCCTTTCACACATGGTTGTGGTCAGTGTGATGCTTGTCGTGCTGGTTTTGATGGCTCGTGTGATAATCATCCAGGAAATAACTGGTCGGGTGGTGTTCAGGCTGAGTATATCCGTTTCCACTATGCAAACTGGGCGCTGGTTAAAATCCCTGGTCAACCTTCAGATTATAGCGAAGGTATGCTAAAGTCCCTCTTGACTCTTGCAGATGTCATGCCGACAGGCTATCATGCGGCGCGTGTTGCTAATGTTCAAAAAGGGGATAAGGTTGTGGTCATTGGTGATGGTGCTGTAGGTCAATGTGCTGTCATCGCGGCGAAGATGCGTGGTGCATCGCAAATTATCCTTATGAGCCGTCATGAAGATCGTCAAAAGATGGCTCTGGAGTCAGGTGCGACAGCTGTTGTAGCTGAACGTGGTCAAGAAGGAATTGCCAAGGTGCGTGAGATTCTAGGTGGTGGTGCAGATGCAGCTCTGGAATGTGTTGGAACAGAAGCAGCGGTTGATCAAGCTCTTGGTGTTCTCCATAATGGAGGTCGTTTGGGCTTTGTTGGCGTACCGCACTATGAAAATCGAGCCATTGGCTCAACCTTTGGTCAAAATACAATAATCGGTGGTGGTCCAGCTTCTGTCACAACTTATGACAAACAAGTATTACTAAAAGCCGTTCTTGATGGCGATATCAATCCAGGCCGTGTCTTTACTTCAAGCTATAAATTGGAAGATATTGATCAGGCTTATAAAGACATGGATGAACGTAAGACCATTAAGTCTATGATTGTGATGGATTAAAAAAGAAAATCCTAATGGAGGTTTGAGAATCTCTATTAGGATTTTTTGTCATGTTTAATTTGTGGAGTTATGGCAGAGTACTCTCTCTCAGAGTCAGTCTGGTTCCCAGCATGGTCAGGCTAGGGATTTTGCGACCGTGGAGTACTTCTTTGTTAAGAATATCCATACCTGCTCGGCCCATTTCCTCAGTATAGACGGTGATGCTGGAGAGGGGAGGATAGACTTGTTTGGTCAGGCTGGTGTCGTTAAAGGAAATAAGACTGACGCGGTCTGGCAGACTGATTCCAGCTTCTTGGAGGGCACGGAGAGCACCAATGGCTAAACTATCGCTGGCAGCAAAAAATGCTGGCGGCAGTTGGTTTCCTAAGCTCTGAATGGCCTCCTTCATCAAGTCATAGCCAGACTGGGCAGTAAAGTTTCCTTGAAAGACCAGTTCATCATGATAGATTCCCTTAGCTTGACTGTAGTTTCTGAAGTTTTCTAGACGCTTATCCTGAATGATTTCTTCTTGGTCGGTTGTTTCTTCAAGACCTGTTAGAATCCCGATACGGTCCATCCCTTGGCTGAGGAAATAATCGACAACCTGTTTCATGGCAGTGTAAAAGTCCGTGATAATGCAGGTATGTCCTAGTGAAAGAGTATCACTGTCTAGAAAGACAAGAGGCTTTTGGTATTCTTCAAAGGCAGAAATCTGAGCTCGGCTAAATTTTCCGATGCAGAGAATCCCAATCACTTCCTCGCTTAGGGTAAAAGGATGGTCATTAAAATAGCGCAAGATATCGTAGTCCAGTTCTTGGGCTCTTTTTTCTATTCCTAGGCGAATCTGGTAGTAGTAGAGGTCGTCTAGCTCCCCTTGTTCACTGACCCATTGGATAATGGCAATCTTTTGCTTGGGTTTGTGGGACTCGCCTGTCTTGAGGTGCTTAGTGTAGCCCAACTCTTCAGCAACAGTTAAAATACGGTGTCTGGTTTCTTCTGTAACAGATAGACTCTGGTCTCGATTGAGGACACGTGATACGGTCGCGATAGAGACAGAGGCTAGCTGTGCAATGTCTTTTAAGGTAGCCATAAATCCTCCTTGATTAGGTTAGTATATCATATTTTTCTGCTTTTTACTGATAGTTTAGTAAAAATTTAGTAAAAAGGATTGACCTTGGGAAATCCCTTGGATACAATATAAGAAAACGATTACACGTTAAGGTAACTTAACGGACAGTAAAAGGAGAAATCATATGACACAACATCTTACTGCTGAAGCTCTTCGTAAAGACTTTCTTGCTGTTTTTGGTCAAGAAGCAGACCAAACTTTCTTTTCACCAGGTCGTATCAACTTGATTGGTGAGCACACAGACTATAATGGTGGACATGTATTTCCAGCAGCCATTTCCTTAGGAACTTATGGGGCTGCTCGCAAACGTGACGACCAAGTCTTGCGTTTCTACTCAGCTAACTTTGAGGACAAGGGCATTATCGAAGTGCCTCTCGCTGACCTCAAGTTTGAAAAAGAGCATAACTGGACCAACTATCCAAAAGGTGTCCTTCATTTCTTGCAAGAAGCTGGACATGTGATTGACAAAGGTTTTGATTTTTATGTTTATGGGAATATCCCAAATGGTGCTGGTTTATCTTCTTCAGCATCCTTGGAACTTTTGACAGGGGTCGTGGCAGAGCATCTCTTTGATTTAAAATTAGAGCGTCTGGATTTGGTTAAAATTGGGAAACAAACAGAAAACAACTTTATCGGAGTCAACTCTGGCATTATGGACCAATTTGCTATCGGTATGGGAGCTGATCAACGTGCTATTTACCTAGATACTAATACCTTGGAGTATGACTTGGTACCACTTGATTTGAAGGACAATGTCGTTGTTATCATGAACACTAACAAACGTCGTGAACTAGCAGACTCTAAGTACAATGAACGCCGTGCTGAGTGTGAAAAAGCAGTGGAAGAATTGCAAGTAGCCTTGGATATTCAGACCTTGGGTGAATTGGACGAGTGGGCCTTTGACCAATATAGCTACCTAATCAAAGATGAGAATCGTTTGAAACGTGCTCGCCATGCTGTGCTTGAAAACCAACGTACACTCAAAGCTCAAGCAGCCCTTCAAACAGGAGATTTGGAAACATTTGGTCGTTTGATGAATGCGTCACACGTTTCCCTAGAGCATGATTATGAAGTAACTGGTTTGGAATTGGATACCCTTGTTCATACAGCTTGGGCTCAAGAAGGTGTTCTTGGTGCTCGTATGACAGGAGCAGGTTTTGGTGGTTGTGCTATTGCCTTGGTTCAAAAAGATGCGGTTGAAAACTTTAAAGAAGCTGTTGGAAAACACTATGAAGAAATCGTTGGCTATGCTCCAAGCTTCTATATCGCTGAAGTTGCAGGTGGCACTCGCGTCCTTGACTAGTCAAAAGGAGGTTCTATAGTGACCTTAGTAGATAAATTTGTAACACATGTCATTTCTGAAAGTTCATTTGAGGAAATGGATCGCATCTACCTGACCAATCGTGTCTTAGCACGAGTGGGAGATGGTGTCTTGGAAGTTGAGACGGATCTGGATAAATTGATTGACCTCAAGGACCAGCTGGTTGAGGAAGCCGTTCGATTAGAGACGATTGAGGATAGTCAGACTGCGCGTGAAATCCTTGGTGCTGAACTGATGAACTTGGTGACCCCTTGTCCGAGTCAGGTTAATCGTGACTTTTGGGCAACCTACGCCCACTCACCTGAGCAAGCGATAGCGGATTTTTACCAACTCAGTCAGAAAAATGACTACATCAAGCTCAAGGCCATTGCTAAAAATATTGCTTATCGTGTTCCGTCTGATTACGGAGAGCTTGAAATTACCATCAATCTCTCTAAGCCTGAAAAGGATCCCAAAGAGATTGCGGCAGCCAAGTTGGTGCAAGCTAGTAATTATCCTCAGTGTCAGCTTTGTCTAGAGAATGAGGGCTTCCATGGTCGGGTCAACCACCCAGCTCGCAGCAACCACCGGATTATCCGTTTTGAAATGGCTGGTCAGGAATGGGGCTTCCAGTATTCGCCCTATGCTTACTTTAATGAGCACTGTATTTTCTTAGATGGTCAGCACCGCCCCATGGCCATTAGTCGTCAGAGTTTTGAGCGTCTGCTAGCTATCGTAGAGCAGTTTCCAGGCTATTTTGCGGGCTCTAATGCCGACCTGCCGATTGTGGGAGGTTCTATTCTGACTCATGACCACTATCAGGGAGGCCGTCATGTATTTCCTATGGAATTGGCTCCCTTGCAAAAGACCTTCCGATTTACTGGTTTTGAGCAGGTTAAGGCTGGGATTGTCAAGTGGCCCATGTCAGTGTTGCGTTTGACTTCGGATTCCAAAGAAGATTTGATCAACTTGGCTGATAATATTTTGCAGGAATGGCGTCAGTATTCAGATCCTAGTGTGCAGATTTTGGCAGAGACAGACGGGATACCGCATCACACCATTACACCAATTGCTCGTAAACGCAATGGACAATTTGAGTTGGACTTGGTTTTACGAGATAATCAGACATCACCAGAACATCCTGATGGCATCTATCATCCCCACAGGGATGTCCAACATATCAAGAAGGAAAATATTGGCTTGATTGAGGTCATGGGCTTGGCAATCTTGCCACCACGTCTGAAAGAAGAAGTGGAGCAAGTCGCTAGCTATCTTGTAGGAGAAGCTGTTACAGTTGCCGATTATCATCAGGAATGGGCAGATCAACTTAAAGTCCAATATCCAGACCTAACAGATAAAGAAAAAGCCCTTGAAATCGTCAAGGACTCTGTGGGGGCTATCTTTGCGCGTGTACTTGAGGATGCAGGAGTCTATAAGCAGACAGAACAAGGACAGGCAGCCTTTATGCGCTTTGTGGAGCAGGTCGGGATTTTGGCAGGCTAGGAGCTTTCTCCTTGCACAGTCCTATAAAAAGTAGTATCATAGTGTCGTTTGAAATATCAGGAGGAAACGATGAAAGACTTTCATTTTGACGCTATATCTGCCTTTGAAAATTACGAAATTGAACAAATGAGAGATGGTCACGTTGTGGTGACGACAAAAGTAGTGGATTCATCGCTCAACTACTATGGTAATGCCCATGGTGGCTATCTTTTCACACTCTGTGACCAAATCAGTGGTTTGGTGGTTATCTCGCTGGGGCTTGATGGAGTGACTCTCCAATCCTCTATCAACTACCTCAAAGCAGGAAAACTCGACGATGTACTGACCATTAAAGGAGAATGCGTCCATCAAGGTCGCACAACCTGTGTCGTGGATGTCGATATCACCAATCAAGAGGGCAGAAATGTCTGCAAAGCAACCTTTACCATGTTTGTCACAGGCCAACGGTCAGAAGACAGACAGGTGAGGATATAGATAAACAAAAAAGAGGCTCGCACCTCTTTTTCTTATTTCTTTTTATGATTTAATACGGCATTGAGGACAATGGCAAGTAGGCTGGCTACGACGATTCCGTTTGAGAAGAACATTTGAAAGGCTGTTGGCATGCTGATAAAGAGATTACTGTTGTTGAGTCCTACACCTGCAGCGATGGAGACTGCTGCGATAAGGAAGTTGTGTTCATTGTTAGCAAAGTCAACACGGGCGAGGATTTGCATCCCTTGAATAGACACAAAACCAAACATTACCAGCATGGCACCACCGAGGACAGGGCTCGGAATGATTTGGGCAAGGGCACCAAACTTAGGAAGGAGTCCAAGGAGAACAAGGAAACCAGCTGCGTAGTAGATTGGCAGGCGAGTCTTGATACCTGATAATTTAACCAAACCAACGTTTTGTGAAAATCCTGTGTACGGGAAGGTGTTAAAGATTCCTCCGAGAAGTACGGCCAAACCTTCTGCACGGTAACCGTTACGAAGGCGTGTGGTGTCGATTGGATCTTTTGTGATATCAGACAAGGCCAGGTAAACACCAGTCGACTCAACCATAGACACCGTTGCGATGATACACATCATGACAATAGATGAGATTTCAAAGGTTGGCATCCCAAAGTAGAGTGGAGTTGGGACATGGACAAGCGGTGCTGCCGCAACAGGAGAGAAATCAACCAAGCCCATGGTAGCGGCAATGGCAGTTCCAACAACCAGACCAATCAAAATAGAGATAGACTTGATAAATCCTTTGGTAAAGATATTGATCAAGAGGATAATCAGAACAGTGATAGCTGCAAGCAAGAGACTTTGACCAGTTGGCTCTGGAACGTTATTCCCCATATTTCCAATAGCGACAGGAATCAAGGTTAAACCAATCGTGGTAATAACAGATCCTGTTACGATAGATGGGAAGAGATTGGCTACTTTTGAGAAGATGCCTGAAACAAGAACAACGTAAATCCCTGATGCGATAAGGGCACCAAACATAGCGCCACTACCATGGCTTTGCCCAATCATAATCAAGGGAGCGACAGATTGGAAGGCAACTCCGAGAACGACTGGGAGTCCAATCCCAAAGTATTTGTTGAGTTGGAGTTGAAGGAAGGTTGCTACCCCACACATGAAGATATCAGTAGAAATCAGGTAGGTCAACTGCTCAGCTGAATAGCCAAGGGCTGTCGCAATCATGATGGGAACCAGGATGGATCCTGAGTACATGGCTAGTAAGTGCTGCAAGCCAAGAACGGCTGCTTGCGAATGTTTTTCTTGAGTTTGCATTAGAGATCTGCCTCCTTAAATACGACTTGACCATTTTCAAAACGATCCAAACGAGCGAGTGATAGAACAGGGTAGCCTGCTTTTTCAAGCAAATCACGGCCATCTTGGAAGGATTTTTCAATCACAATACCGATAGCTTCGACTGTGGCACCAGCCTGTTCAATGATTTGAATCAAGCCTTTAGCAGCTTGGCCATTAGCAAGGAAATCGTCGATAATCAAGACCTTATCCTCTGGTGAGAGGAATTTTCCAGCGATAGAAACGGTGCTGGTCACCTGCTTGGTAAAGGAGTAAACTTCGGCAGTTAAGATTCCTTCGTTCATAGTGATGTTTTTAGCTTTTTTAGCGAAAATCATGGGAACGTTTAAGGCTTCAGCTGTAAAAATGGCTGGGGCAATACCCGATGCTTCAATGGTTACGACCTTGGTAATACCAGCAGCAGCAAATTTTTCCGCAAAAACCTTACCAATCTCTCGCATCAAGCTAAAGTCAACTTGGTGGGTTAAAAAGGAATCCACCTTGAGGATGTTGTCACCCAAGATATGCCCATCCTTGAGGATGCGCTCTTCTAATAATTTCATAAGACCTCCTAAAGTCTAAAAGCCAGTTTACTTGTTGGTTAAATGTTTCCATAGTGATCCAGTTTGCTAGTACTATATATTTAACCAAAATATTCAAAAAGGACCTACTTAATCTCTAAGTAAGTCCCCAAAATAGGCATGGCAAAAACGACCATACCTCACTTCTGACTTACTTATTGTTAGGTGTTCCGGCACCTTGTAGAAACGTCGTGCCAATTCACGACATAAACAAGTAAAACGATATTCAATTTTAAATATGCTTGAGCCAATGTTTTTATTTTACACTAAATAACTTTAGAAATCAAATATTTTGTTAGTGTTTTGAGATAAAAAACGAACAAATATAAGAAAAGCGGACAAAGATTAACTTATTGGCTAACATTTATACTCAATGAAAATCAAAGAGCAAACTAGTAAGCTAGCCGCATGCTGTACTTGAGTACGGTAAGGCGACGCTGACGTGGTTTGAATTTGATTTTCGAAGAGTATTAGAAGATTTTTTCATCATAAAAGACATATTATCAAGATTTTTCAAGACTTGCTAATATGCCTTTTTAATTTTAAAGACTTTTTTCCAGTCTTTATTATTCTACTCGCTAAATCTTAAAAAATAGCCATCTGGATCCAAAACTGCAAATTCATGAGGATATATAAAGCTATCTCCTACTCGAAATTCTCTTTTTGTCAGGGGACGATGGATAGGATAGTCAGCTTCCAGCAGTTTTTGGTGGAGCTGAGGAACATCTGCAATGCCAAAGGAAATATTGACACCGCGGCCAAAGGGATAGGTAAGGTTAGCCAGTTCCTCGGGGGTTCCTTCCTCTAACATTAGCTGGCATTCTTCAAGAGAAAGAAAGAGAAAGTTTTCTTCTGGACGCTCGTATTCGACAGAGAATCCTAGCAGGTCGCAGTAGAAGTGGCGTGATTTTTCGATGTCAGATACTACAAATTCAGGAATGACAGCTTGATAGTCCATTCGTTTTCTCCTTAGAGTTTAATCTCCATGACAATGGGTGTGTGGTCTTGGCGAGCACCTGAGTCAATCATATCAGATTTAGTGACCTTGTCAGCCAAGCGGTTGCTTGTCAGCCAGTAGTCGATTCTCCAGCCTGTATTGTTGATTTTAGAAGTCTTGCTGCGTTGTGCCCACCAAGTGTAGCGTTCTGGAACATCGCCGTGAATGTGGCGGAAGGTATCCGTAAATCCAGTTGCTAAGAGGTTGGTAAATCCAGCACGTTCCTCGTCGGTAAATCCAGGTGAACGGCGGTTGCTAGCAGGATTTGCAAGGTCGATTTCATTGTGGGCTACGTTGTAGTCACCGGTCGCAAGGACTGGTTTTTCTTTGTCTAGTTCAGCCAAATACTCAGCATATTTGACATCCCAGACTTGACGTTCTTCCAAGCGTTTGAGGCCATCACCAGCGTTTGGTGTGTAAACTTGGGTAACGAAAAATTTATCAAATTCTAGAGTGATGATACGACCTTCCAAGTCCATGGTAGAAGGGGCACTGATTTCTGGGAAGCTGATAGTTGGTGTAAGTTCTTTCTTATAGAGGAACATGGTTCCAGCATAGCCTTTGCGGGCAGGTTCTTGAGAAGAGCGCCACGTGTTTTCGTAGTCTGGGAAGAGTTCAGCTAAAATTTCCAAGTGTTTCTTTGTAGGCCCCTTGGCAGAAAGCTTAGTTTCTTGGATAGCAATGATATCAGCATTTTCAGCGACCAAGGTCTGTAGGACTTCTTGGGACAATTTCGCGCGAGCTGAGTCACTAGTTAGGGCAGCATTGAGGGAATCAATATTCCATGAGATAAGTTTCATAAAGTTACCTTTTTCATTCAGATTATAGATTTTATTATACCAAAAAAAGGTCTATTTCCCCAACGTATGGCTTGAAAAATCACTCTCTTTCGTTTATAATTAAGAATGATTTTATGAAAGGGAGTGAAAATAAATGAAATTTTACTCATATGACTATGTACTTAGCCAAATCAGTCAGCAAAATGGAATCATGATTGGCTTTGGGATTGTGCTCCTAGCTATCACAGGATTTTTTGCTTTTAAAGCCTATCGAGATAAAAAGGGGACTAAGTTTCGGGAATTGGTCATGATTTTGGCCTTGACCTTGGTGGCCATGCTTTTGGTGACAATCTCAAAATACCAGACCAATCAAGCCTCTAACAACCAATTTCAAACTTCACTTCATTTCATAGAGGTTGTTTCCAAAGACTTGGGAGTGGATAAATCAGAAGTTTATGTCAATACTTCTGCAGCCACTGATGGAGCACTTATCAAGGTAGGTTCAAATTTCTATCGTGCCATGAACGGGAGCCAACCAGACAAGTATCTTTTAGAGAAATTAGAATTGCATCAAACAGACGCTATTGAATTGGTGGAGGTAAACAAATGACACTCAATTATATGGAAATTTTAATCAAACTGGCCTTGGGTCTTTTCTCTCTTGTTTTTGTTATTAATGTGACAGGAAAGGGGAATCTAGCACCTAACTCTGCTACAGACCAAATTCAGAACTATGTTCTTGGTGGTATCATCGGTGGGGTGATTTACAATAGTTCTATCAGCATTCTCCAGTATGCAGTGATTTTGATGATGTGGACGATTTTGGTCTTGACCCTCAAGTGGCTCAATAACAATGTTCGTTTTGTCAAACGCTTGATTGATGGAAAACCAACTCTCCTTATCAAAAATGGGCAGATTGACCCAGAAGCCTGTCGTTCAGTTGGTTTGTCTGCAGCAGAAGTTGCTCTCAAACTTCGTAGCCAAGGGATTTTCCAGATGAAACAGGTCAAATGCGCTGTGCAGGAGCAAAATGGCCAACTCATCGTGGTCCAAATGGGGGATGAAAATCCTAAGTATCCAGTTGTGACTGACGGTATGATCCAAGTCGATGTTTTGGAATCGATTGGTCGTAACGAAGAGTGGTTGCTTGACAATCTCAGCAAGCAAGGGCATGACAATGTAGCCAACATCTTTCTCGCTGAGTATGACAAGGGTGCGGTCACAGTCGTAACCTATGAATAAGAAAAACCTGGGGTCTTGGCCTCAGGTTTCTATTTGCAATCAGAAAGGGATTTTATGTCCATTATTCAAAAACTTTGGTGGTTTTTCAAGTTAGAAAAACGCCGTTATCTAGTCGGGATTGTGGCCTTGGTCTTGGTTTCCGTCCTCAATCTCATTCCCCCTATGGTTATGGGGCGGGTCATCGATGCCATCACATCGGTGCAATTAACCCAGCAGGACCTCCTTCTTGACCTATTTTACTTGCTTCTTGCTGCCTTTGGGATGTACTATCTACGCTATGTTTGGCGTATGTATATCCTCGGGACTTCCTACCGTCTAGGGCAGATTATGCGGTCTCGCTTGTTTGAGCATTTCACAAAAATGTCTCCAAGCTTTTATCAGACCTATCGGACAGGGGATCTGATGGCACACGCAACCAACGATATCAATGCCTTGACTCGTCTAGCAGGTGGCGGTGTTATGTCAGCGGTGGATGCTTCTATCACGGCTCTAGTAACTTTGATGACTATGCTTTTTAGCATTTCATGGCAGATGACTCTGGTTGCCATTTTGCCCCTGCCTTTCATGGCTTATGCGACTAGTCGTCTAGGGAGAAAGACCCACAAGGCCTTTGGTGAATCGCAGGCTGCCTTTTCTGAACTTAATAACAAGGTACAGGAGTCTGTATCAGGTATCAAAGTGACCAAGTCTTTCGGTTATCAGGCGGACGAGTTGAAGTCCTTTCAGGCAGTTAATGAATTGACCTTCCAAAAGAACCTCCAAACCATGAAATACGATAGTCTCTTTGACCCCATGGTTCTCTTGTTTGTTGGTTCATCCTATGTCTTAACCCTCTTGGTAGGCTCCTTGATGGTTCAGAAGGGGCAGATTACGGTTGGTAATCTGGTCACCTTTATTAGCTACTTGGATATGCTGGTTTGGCCTCTTATGGCCATCGGCTTCCTCTTTAATATTACCCAGCGAGGTAAGGTTTCTTACCAGCGGGTTGAGGAACTTTTGTCTCAGGAATCACCTGTACAAGACCCTGAGTTTCCTCTAGACAGTATTGAAAATGGGCGCTTGCAGTATGCCATTGATAGCTTTGCCTTTGAAAATGAGGAAACACTGACAAATGTTCACTTTAGTTTGGAAAAAGGGCAAACTCTGGGCTTGGTTGGTCAGACAGGCTCGGGGAAAACGTCCTTGATCAAGCTTCTCTTGCGTGAGTACGATGTGGACAAGGGAGCTATTTATCTAAACGGTCACGATATTCGTGACTATCGTCTGATAGATCTTCGTAGTCTTATGGGCTATGTTCCTCAGGATCAGTTCCTCTTTGCGACCTCTATCTTAGAGAATATCCGCTTTGGCAATCCTAAATTGCCCCTTTCAGCAGTCGAAGAAGCGACCAAGCTAGCCCAAGTTTACCAAGATATCGTAGCCATGCCTCAGGGATTTGATACGCTGATTGGTGAAAAGGGAGTCAGTCTTTCTGGAGGTCAAAAGCAGCGTCTGGCTATGAGTCGGGCTATGATTTTAAATCCTGATATCTTGATTTTGGATGATTCTTTGTCAGCTGTGGATGCCAAGACGGAGTATGCGATTATCGACAACCTCAAGGAAACGCGTAAGGACAAGACAACCATTATCACAGCTCATCGTCTCAGTGCAGTTGTCCATGCAGATTTGATTTTGGTTCTGCAAAATGGACAAATTATCGAACGGGGTACACACGAAGACTTGCTAGCCTTGGATGGCTGGTATGCCCAAACCTACCAGTCTCAGCAGTTGGAAATGAAAGGAGAAGAAGATGCGGAATAAGAAAGAACAATGGGCTGTATTGAAGCGATTGATGTCCTATCTCAAGCCCTATGGACTCCTGACCTTTTTGGCACTCAGTTTTCTCTTAGCAACTACGGTCATTAAAAGCGTCATTCCCCTTGTGGCTTCCCACTTTATCGACCAGTATCTGAACAATCTCAACCAACTCGCTGTGACCGTTTTGCTGGCCTACTATGGCCTTTATATCCTACAAACTCTGGCTCAGTATGTCGGCAATCTTCTCTTTGCGCGCGTGTCTTACAGTATTGTTAGGGATATTCGTCGGGATGCCTTTGCCAATATGGAAAAGTTGGGCATGTCCTATTTTGACAAGACACCAGCAGGCTCGATTGTCTCTCGTTTGACAAATGATACTGAGACCATCAGTGACATGTTTTCGGGGATTTTGTCCAGCTTTATCTCAGCAGTTTTCATCTTTCTGACAACACTTTATACCATGTTGGTGTTGGATTTTCGTTTGACGACTTTAGTCCTGCTCTTTCTCCCATTGATTTTCCTTTTGGTCAATCTCTATCGGAAAAAATCAGTGAAAATCATCGAAAAAACCAGAAGTCTCTTGTCGGATATCAATAGTAAGCTGGCTGAAAACATCGAGGGAATCAGAATAATCCAGGCCTTTAATCAAGAGAAGCGCCTACAGTCAGAGTTTGATGAAATCAACCAAGAACACTTGGTTTATGCCAACCGTTCTGTAGCCTTGGATGCCCTCTTTTTGCGCCCTGCCATGAGTTTGCTGAAACTCCTAGGATATGCAGTTTTAATGGCCTATTTTGGCTATCGTGGCCTTTATCTGGGAATAACAGCAGGGACCATGTATGCCTTTATCCAGTATATCAATCGTCTCTTTGATCCCCTGATTGAAGTGACGCAAAATTTTTCGACCCTTCAAACTTCCATGGTGTCTGCAGGGCGTGTATTTGCCTTGATTGACGAGAAGACCTATGAGCCTATTCAAAAAGATGGGCAAGCCAAAGTCAAAGAAGGCAATATCCGTTTTGAACATGTGTGTTTCTCTTATGATGGCAAGCACCAGATTCTGGATGATATTTCCTTTTCGGTTAACAAGGGTGAGACCATTGCCTTTGTAGGTCATACAGGTTCTGGGAAATCTTCGATCATCAATGTACTCATGCGCTTTTATGAATTTCAATCAGGGCGAGTTCTCTTGGATGGTGTGGATATTAGAGAATACAGTCAGGAAGAGTTGAGAAAGAACATCGGGCTGGTCTTGCAAGATCCCTTCCTCTATCACGGGACTATCAAATCCAATATCGCCATGTACCAAGATATCAGTGATGAGCAGGTTCAGGCTGCGGCTACCTTTGTCGATGCAGATTCCTTTATTCAAGAACTTCCTCTTGGATATGATGCACCTGTTTCTGAGCGTGGTTCGAGCTTTTCAACTGGCCAGCGCCAGCTTCTAGCCTTTGCTAGAACAGTCGCTAGTCAGCCTAAAATTCTGATTTTGGATGAAGCGACAGCCAATATTGACTCTGAAACAGAAAGTTTGGTTCAAGATTCTCTGGCGAAGATGAGACAGGGGAGGACAACCATTGCCATCGCCCATCGTCTTTCTACCATCCAAGACGCCAACTGTATTTATGTTTTGGATAAGGGGCGCATTATCGAGAGTGGAACCCATGAGGAACTCTTGGATCTGGGTGGAACCTACCACAAGATGTATAGTTTGCAGGCGGGTTCTATGTCTTAATACTCTTTGATTTTCATTGAGTGTAAGAAGGAAATCCTTCAAATTACAGATTTCTTTCACCGCCTTTTCCATTTTGTGGTATAATGAAAAATGTTGACAAATAGTATAATAAAAACAAAGGAGAAACAGCATGCTGAAATGGGAAGACTTGCCCGTGGAAATGAAATCAAGCGAGGTTGAGTCTTACTACCAGCTTGTCTCTAAAAGGAAGGGTTCGCTGATTTTCAAGCGTTGTTTGGACTGGGTTTTGGCCTTGGTTGTACTGGTTCTGACCTCTCCCATCTTTCTCATTTTGAGCATTTGGATCAAGTTGGATAGCAAGGGGCCAGTGATTTACAAGCAAGAGCGCGTGACCCAGTACAATCGATCTTTCAAGATTTGGAAGTTCCGTACCATGGTGACAGATGCAGATAAAAAAGGGAGTCTGGTGACTTCAGCTAACGATAGCCGCATTACCAAGGTTGGGAATTTCATCCGTCGTGTGCGTTTGGATGAACTGCCTCAGCTGGTCAATGTCCTTAAAGGCGAGATGTCTTTTGTCGGTACACGACCTGAAGTACCGCGCTATACAGAGCAGTATAGCCCTGAAATGATGGCGACCTTGCTTTTGCCAGCAGGGATTACCTCTCCAGCCAGCATCAACTACAAGGATGAGGACACCATTATTAGTCAAATGACGGAGAAAGGTTTGTCGGTTGACCAGGCCTATGTGGAGCATGTTCTTCCTGAAAAGATGCGCTATAACCTTTCTTATCTCCGAGAGTTTAGTTTCCTTGGAGACATCAAAATCATGTTTCAAACCGTGTTTGAAGTGCTAAAATAAAGTAGTCATGAGAAAATGAGTACAGATAAAAGGAGCAAATCAATGCTAAATTACAATATTCCATTTTCACCTCCCGATATTACAGAAGCAGAAATTGCTGAAGTAGCGGATACCCTGCGTTCTGGTTGGATCACAACAGGTCCTAAGACAAAAGAACTAGAGCGTCGCTTGTCTCAATATACACAGACACCTAAGACTGTCTGCCTCAACTCTGCGACTGCCGCTCTTGAGTTGATTTTGCGCGTCTTAGAAGTGGGACCTGGTGATGAAGTCATCGTTCCAGCCATGACCTATACAGCTTCATGTAGTGTAATCACTCACGTAGGAGCAACCCCTGTCATGGTGGATATCCAAGCAGATACGTTTGAGATGGATTATGATCTGCTGGAGCAAGCAATCACTGAAAAGACAAAGGTGATCATCCCAGTAGAGCTTGCAGGGATTGTTTGTGACTATGACCGTTTGTTCCAAGTTGTGGAAAACAAACGTGACTTGTTTGTTGCTTCAAGCAAGTGGCAAAAAGCCTTTAACCGTATTGTGATTGTTTCTGATAGTGCCCACGCTTTGGGATCAACTTATAAGGGACAACCTGCTGGTTCTATCGCTGACTTCACTTCTTTCTCATTCCATGCTGTTAAGAACTTTACAACGGCAGAAGGTGGAAGTGCGACTTGGAAAGCCAATCCAGCGATTGATGACGAAGAGATGTACAAAGAATTCCAAATTCTTTCCCTTCACGGACAAACTAAGGATGCTCTTGCCAAGATGCAACTGGGTTCTTGGGAATACGATATCGTCACACCAGCCTACAAGTGCAATATGACCGATATCATGGCTTCGCTTGGTTTGGTACAATTGGACCGTTACCCTGGTTTGCTAGAACGTCGTAAGGACATTGTGGACCGCTATGATCGTGGTTTTGCAGGTTCTCGCATTCGTCCATTGGCACACAAGACTGATACTGTCGAATCTTCACGCCACCTCTACATCACCCATGTAGAAGGAGCAAGCTTAGAAGAACGCAACCTCATCATTCAAGAATTAGCCAAAGCAGGAATTGCAAGTAATGTACACTACAAACCACTTCCGCTCTTGACAGCCTATAAGAATCTTGGCTTTGATATGGCGAATTATCCTAAGGCCTATGCCTTCTTTGAGAATGAAATTACGCTCCCTCTTCACACTAAATTAAGCGATGAAGAAGTGGACTATATCATTGAGACTTTCAAAACAGTTTCTGAAAAAGTGCTAACTTTATCAAAAAAATCATAAAAAAGTCTTGACAAAGAAAAAACAAAGTATTAAAATAAGTTCAACAAATCAGAAAAGTAACTATTTTTGATCTTCAGGGAGCCTGTGGTGATTGTGAACAGGTGGTTGGAAGTAGTGAAAGTGGGCTGATTTTAAAAATGAATTTGAAACAATGAAAATTCGGTGCGCACACCTTACAGTGCAACTTGTTGTTAGACAAGACAGAGATGTAAAGGGGAATAGTCCCTTTATAATTGAGGTGGCACCGCGTTACCAACGCCCTCACATGGAAGTATATTCTGTGTGTGGGCTTTTTTCTTTCGGTCATTTTGTTTTTCTTTTATTAGGGCGTTAAGTCGCTTTGATGAACTTAGGTTCTATCTGCAGCTCCTTGCCTACTACTAAAAGCAAACAAAAAGCCGAATTAATATAGAAAGAGGAAAATTTTATGACAACTAAAGGTTATTTTGGACAATTTGGTGGTAGTTTTGTACCGGAGCCGATTCAGGCTTTGTTGGATGAGTTGGAAGTGACATTTGACAAGTACAAGGATGATCCAGAATTTTTGGTAGAATTTCGTCATTATTTGAAGGACTATTCAGGTCGCGAAACACCGCTCTATTTTGCAGAAAGTTTGACAGAGCACCTAGGTGGAGCTAAGATTTATCTCAAACGTGAAGACCTTAACCACCTTGGTTCTCACAAACTCAACAACGTTTTAGGACAAATTCTTTTGGCCAAACGCATGGGCAAAAAACGAGTAATCGCAGAAACAGGAGCTGGTCAGCACGGTGTTGCGACAGCAGCGGCTGCAGCTAAGTTTGGTATGGCTTGTGATGTCTACATGGGAGCAGAGGATGTGGAACGTCAACGTCTCAATGTTTTCCGTATGGAGATGATGGGAGCAACTGTTCACGCAGTTGAAACAGGGACTCGCACCCTCAAAGATGCGGTTGATGCAGCCTTTGGAGCATGGATGAATGACCTTGAAGCCTTCTATGTTCTGGGATCTGCTGTGGGTCCTCACCCATATCCAACCATTGTTCATGAGTTCCAAAAGGTCATCAGTGAAGAATCTCGCCGTCAAATCTTAGAAAAAGAAGGTCGTTTACCAGACTACGTTATTGCCTGTGTAGGTGGTGGCTCTAATGCCATCGGTGCTTTTTCTCAGTATGTGGCTGATGAAGAAGTTAAATTGGTTGGGGTTGAAGCTGCTGGTCACGGACTTGACACAGACAAGCACGCAGCTACTATGACAAAAGGTAGTATCGGAATTGTTGACGGTATGAAGACCTATGCAGTCTTTAAGGAAGATGGAGAGCTGGCTCCAGTTTACTCTATCTCAGCTGGATTGGACTATCCAGGGGTTGGCCCAGAACACGCCTACTTCAAAGATTCAGGTCGCGTGGAATATGTGGCTGCGACGGATGAAGAAGCTGTTCAGGCTCTCCTCCTTCTCAGCAAGACTGAAGGGATTATCCCAGCGATTGAAAGTTCACACGCTATCGCAGAAGCAGTTAAACGTGCACCGAAACTAAGTAAAGACGACATTATCATCATCAATGTCTCTGGTCGTGGAGACAAGGACGTAGCTGCAATTGCGGACTACCTAGAAGCTAAAAAATAATAGATGGAAAAATTACAGTCCTTTCTCTCACAGAGAGCTTGTGGTTGCTGGAAACAAGCAGAGAAAGCTGTAAAGTTGGGTCCATCTGAAACGAGAGAAGAAAACATAATTCTCAAGGGAGTGCCCTTTATCGCACAACCTGTTACAGGAGGTTTCTGAGACAGGAATGAGAGATAGGAGAAATCCTATAATTGAGGTGGCACCGCGAATTTCGTCCTCACGCAAGTTATTTTGCGTGGGGACTTTTCATACAGTCACCACGGACTAGAAGTAGAACTGAAAGGGAAATTACAATGGAACGAATCATTCATGGAGATGTCTTATCACCAATCTTGGCTTATATGCGCCTAAAGGGGAAACACAAGGTTATTTTAGAAAGTATTCCGAGAGACAAGGAAACAGCTCGTTTTTCTATCTTAGCCTATAATCCAGTTTTTGAGATTAAGTTTGAAAATGGAGTTCTTTATCAAAATGGTCAAGTGATTGATCGGGATCCCTTGGATTTCCTTTATGAAGTGACTCATAAGAGCCAGCACCATTCAGACCTCCCTTTTGGTGGGGGAGCCATTGGATTTGTTGGCTACGACATGATTTCGCTTTATGAAGAAATTGGTCAAATTCCTCAAGATACAATTGGAACGCCAGACATGCATTTCTTTGTCTATGAGAGTTACATGGTCTTTGACCACAAGAAGGAAAAAATTCATGTCATCGAGGAAGCTCTCTATAGTGAGCGTAGCCAAGAAGACTTGGAAGAAGCCTTGAACCAAGTGCTTGAGGAATTACGCATTCCTGCTCCAAATGAATTTGAAGACTTGGATCTATCTCCACTGGACTTCAAACCGCATATCGCTCCTCAGAAATTTGAGGAAATGGTGGAAACAGCTCGTGACTTGATTCGTAATGGCGATATGTTCCAATGCGTACTCAGCCAGCGCTTCTCAGCAGAAGTTACTGGAAATCCATTTGACTTCTACAGAAATCTCCGCGTGACTAATCCTTCTAATTACCTTTATTTCTATGATTTTGGGGATTATAAAATCATCGGAGCTAGTCCAGAAAGTTTGGTTTCTGTCAAAAATGGCATCGTGACAACCAATCCGATTGCAGGGACGCGACCAAGAGGAGCTACGGATGAAGAAGACAAGGCTTTGGCGACAGACCTGCTTTCGGATGAGAAGGAAACAGCAGAGCATCGAATGTTAGTAGACTTGGGTCGTAATGATATTGGTCGCATCTCTGAAACGGCCAGTGTCCAAGTTACCAAGTATATGGAAGTGGAGCTTTTCCGTTATGTCATGCATTTGACCAGTGTGGTCAAGGGGCGTTTGCTTCCAGAACTCACTGCTATGGATGCCTTGAAAGCAACACTTCCAGCTGGAACAGTGTCTGGAGCACCAAAGATTCGAGCGATGAGACGCATCTATGAACTGGAAACGGAAAAACGGGGCGTATACGCAGGAGCAATCGGCTACTTGTCTGCGACGGGTGATATGGATTTTGCTATTGCCATCCGAACGATGATTCTCAAAAATCAAACAGCCTATGTGCAGGCTGGGGCAGGGATTGTCTACGACTCCATCGCCCAAAACGAATACCAAGAAACCATTAACAAGGCTAAATCTATGACTAGAATTGGAGAACTAAGACCATGATTTTATTGATTGACAACTATGATTCTTTTACCTATAACTTGGCGCAATACATTGGGAATTTTGCAGAAGTGCAAGTCTTGAGAAATGATGATCCCAAGCTGTATGAAGAAGCTGAAAAAGCAGATGGTCTGGTCTTTTCTCCTGGTCCTGGTTGGCCAGTTGATGCTGGAAAGATGGAAGACATGATTCGTGATTTTGCTGGCAAGAAGCCGATTTTAGGGATTTGTTTGGGCCACCAAGCTATCGCAGAAGTCTTTGGTGGTAAGTTAGGTTTGGCTCCAAAAGTCATGCATGGGAAACAGAGCAATATCAGCTTTGAAGCGCCATCTGTTTTGTATCAAGGTATCGAGGATGGCCGTGCGGTCATGCGTTATCACAGTATTTTGATTGAAGAAATGCCAGAAGACTTTGAAGTGACAGCTCGTTCGACTGATGACCAAGCCATCATGGGGATTCAACATAAAAACCTACCGATTTATGGTTTCCAGTACCATCCAGAGAGCATTGGAACGCCAGATGGCTTGTCTTCTATTCGGAATTTTATCGAGAAGGTTGTAAAGTGAGGAAACTAGGATGAAAGAGATTATTGAAAAACTAGCAAAATTTGAAAATTTATCAGGTGTGGAAATGACGGATGTCATTGAGCGTATTGTAACTGGGCGTGTTACTGAGGCGCAGATTGCTTCTCTCCTTTTGGCTCTTAAGATGAAGGGGGAAACACCTGAAGAACGCACAGCCATTGCCCAAGTCATGAGAGGGCATGCCCAACATATTCCAACTGAAATTCATGATGCCATGGACAACTGTGGTACAGGTGGGGACAAGTCTTTCAGCTTTAACATCTCTACAACTGCAGCCTTTGTCTTGGCTGGTGGTGGTGTTCACATGGCAAAACACGGTAACCGCTCGATTTCTTCTAAATCTGGTTCTGCAGATGTCCTCGAAGCCTTGGGTATCAACCTAGACCTCAAACCAGCTGAACTAGGTAAGGTCTTTGATAAAACTGGTATCGTCTTTCTCTTTGCTAAAAATATGCACCCAGCAATGAAATACATCATGCCAGCTCGTTTGGAATTGGGAATTCCAACAATCATGAACTTGACTGGTCCTCTGATTCACCCAATGACTTTGGAAACACAGCTTCTTGGTATTAGTCGTCCAGAACTTCTAGAAAGTACAGCTCAGGTTTTGAAAAATATGGGTCGCAAACGTGCTATAGTGGTTGCTGGTCCAGAAGGATTGGACGAAGCTGGTTTGAATGGAACAACCAAGATTGCCCTTCTTGAAAATGGCGAAATCACCTTGTCAAGCTTTACTCCAGAAGATCTGGGGATGGAACGCTACGCTATCGAAGACATTCGTGGAGGCAATGCTCAGGAAAATGCAGAAATTTTGCTTAGAGTTCTGAAAAACGAACCAAGTCCATTCTTGGAAACGACAGTCTTGAATGCTGGTCTTGGTTTCTATGCTAATGGTAAGGTAGCTAGCATCAAGGACGGAGTTGCCTTAGCTCGTCAAGTCATTGCTAGTGGCAAGGCTCTTGAAAAACTCAGACTGTTACAGGAGTACCAAAAATGAGTCAGGAATTTTTAGCACGAATTTTGGAGCAGAAGGCGCGTGAGGTTGAGCAGATGGAGCTGGAGGAAATCCAGCCCTTGCGCCAGCCCTATCGCTTGGCTGACTTTTTGAAGAATCATCAAGACCGCTTGCAGGTGATTGCAGAAGTTAAGAAAGCTAGCCCTAGTCTGGGGGATATCAATCTCGATGTGGATATTGTACAACAGGCCCAGACTTATGAAGCGAACGGCGCAGTGATGATTTCGGTTTTGACAGATGAAGTTTTCTTTAAAGGACATTTGGATTATCTACGGGAGATTTCCAGTCAGGTAAACATTCCAACACTCAACAAGGACTTTATTATCGATGAAAAGCAAATCATTCGAGCTCGCAATGCAGGTGCAACAGTTATCTTGCTCATCGTGGCAGCCTTGTCTGAAGAACGCCTCAAGGAACTTTATGACTATGCGACAGAGCTTGGTCTGGAAGTCTTGGTGGAAACTCACAATCTAGCTGAACTAGAGGTAGCTCACAGACTTGGTGCGGAGATTATTGGTGTTAATAACCGCAATTTGACTACCTTTGAAGTTGACTTGCAGACCAGTGTAGATTTGGCTAAACATTTCAAAGATGATTGCTTGTACATTTCTGAATCTGCTATTTTCACAGGGCAGGATGCGGAACGAGTAGCACCATACTTTAATGGAATTTTAGTTGGGACAGCTCTTATGCAGGCAGAAGATGTAGCCCAGAGAATCAAGGAGTTGCAGATTGACAAAGGTTAAAATTTGCGGATTATCGACCAAAGAAGCGGTGGAAACAGCCGTATCAGCAGGAGTCGACTACATCGGTTTTGTCTTTGCACCTAGTAAAAGACAGGTGACTTTGGATCAGGCTACTGAGCTAGTAAAGCTTATTCCTGCAGATGTCAAAAAGGTTGGTGTATTTGTTTCACCAAGTCGGGCAGAACTGCTAGAAACGATTGACAACGTTGGCTTGGACTTGGTTCAAGTTCATGATCGGGTGGCAGATGATTTATTTGAGAATTTGCCTTGTGCCAGTATTCAGGCTGTGCAGGTGGATGGAGAGGGTCATGTGCCCAATTCTCAGGCAGACTATCTCCTCTTTGATGCCCCTGTGGCTGGGAGTGGCCAGACCTTTGATTGGGGGCAACTGGATACGACAGGACTAACTCAGCCTTTCTTTATCGCAGGTGGGCTTAATGAAGACAATGTAGTAAAAGCAATTCAACACTTTACTCCCTATGCAGTAGATGTATCGAGCGGAGTGGAGACAGATGGACAAAAAGATCATGAAAAGATTAGAAGATTTATAAAGAGGGTAAAGAATGGCATATCAAGAACCAAATAAAGATGGATTTTACGGAAAATTCGGCGGACGTTTCGTCCCAGAAACATTAATGACAGCAGTTTTGGAGTTGGAGAAGGCCTACCGTGAAAGTCAGGCAGACCCAAGTTTCCAAGAGGAATTAAACCAACTCTTACGCCAGTATGTGGGGCGTGAAACTCCTCTTTACTACGCAAAAAACTTGACCCAGCATATCGGCGGAGCCAAGATTTATCTTAAACGTGAAGACCTTAACCATACAGGGGCCCACAAGATTAACAATGCCTTGGGACAAGTTCTTCTGGCTAAACGCATGGGCAAAAAGAAAATTATCGCTGAAACAGGTGCTGGTCAGCACGGTGTGGCAACTGCAACTGCTGCAGCTCTTTTTAACATGGAATGTACCATCTATATGGGTGAAGAGGATGTTAAACGCCAAGCTCTCAATGTCTTCCGCATGGAGCTTTTAGGAGCCAAGGTTGAGGCAGTGACAGACGGTTCGCGCGTGCTCAAGGATGCTGTTAATGCAGCCCTTCGTTCATGGGTGGCTAATATCGATGATACCCACTATATCCTTGGTTCTGCCTTGGGGCCTCATCCTTTCCCAGAAATTGTTCGTGACTTCCAAAGTGTTATTGGTCGAGAAGCTAAACAACAGTACCGTGACTTGACAGGTCAAGATCTGCCAGATGCCCTAGTAGCCTGTGTTGGTGGTGGGTCGAATGCTATCGGGCTCTTCCATCCATTTGTAGAAGATGAGTCTGTAGCTATGTATGGGGCTGAAGCGGCTGGACTTGGTGTAGACACAGAGCACCACGCAGCTACCTTGACCAAGGGTCGTCCGGGTGTCCTCCACGGTTCTCTCATGGATGTGCTCCAAGATGCCCATGGTCAAATTCTTGAAGCCTTCTCTATCTCAGCAGGTTTGGACTATCCTGGTATCGGTCCAGAACATTCTCACTACCACGATATCAAACGTGCCAGCTATGTTCCTGTGACAGACGAAGAAGCCTTGGAAGGATTCCAGCTCTTGTCTCGTGTGGAAGGGATTATCCCAGCCTTGGAATCTAGCCATGCTATCGCTTTTGCAGTGAAATTGGCCAAAGAACTTGGACCAGAAAAGTCTATGATTGTCTGCCTATCAGGTCGTGGGGACAAGGATGTGGTTCAAGTTAAAGACCGCTTGGAAGCAGATGCAGCAAAGAAGGGAGAAGCTCATGCCTAAGACACTAACAGAAAAATTAAATGCTATTAAAGCAGTTGGAAAAGGAATTTTCGTTCCCTATATCATGGCTGGAGACCACGAAAAAGGTTTGGATGGACTAGGAGAAACAATCCACTTTTTAGAAGATTTGGGTGTCTCTGCCATTGAAGTGGGCATTCCCTTTTCAGACCCTGTTGCAGATGGACCTGTTATCGAAGAAGCTGGTTTGCGCAGTTTAGCCCACGGGACCTCTACCCAGGCTTTGGTTGAAACCTTGAAAACCATTGAAACAGAGATTCCACTGGTCATTATGACCTACTTCAACCCCCTCTTTCAGTACGGTGTGGAGAACTTTGTCAAAAATTTGGCTGATACAGCGGTTAAGGGCTTGATTATTCCAGACCTGCCTCATGAGCATGCCAACTTTGTAGAGCCTTTTTTGGTAGACACAGACATTGCTTTGATTCCTTTAGTAAGCTTGACCACAGGGATTGAGCGTCAGAAAGAGTTGATTAAAGGGGCAGAAGGCTTTGTTTACGCCGTTGCTATCAATGGAGTGACAGGGAAATCAGGCAATTACCGTGCAGACTTGGACAAGCACTTGGCACAATTGCATCAAGTGACCGACATCCCAGTTTTAACAGGTTTTGGTGTATCTAGTCAAGCCGATGTAGAACGCTTCAATGCGGTGTCAGATGGTGTTATCGTTGGTTCGAAAATCGTAAAAGCTCTCCATGAAGGAGAGCCGATTGAGGACTTTATCAAACAAGCAGTAGCTTACCAAAAATAATCACACAAGCAGCGAGTAAGAGGAAAGGCACAAAAGGAAGTCTTTCCTTTTTCTTTTGCAGGAGAAAGGCTAGGATGCCCGTCGCAGAAGCCAACTGAATCAAGATGAGTAATTCGGTCGCACTAAAGACGAGAGCACAAGAAGCTAAAAAGAGGAAATCCCCTGCTCCAATGCGGATATCGATAAAATGAGCCAAAATTCCAAGGACAAGGAAGAAGAGCATGACTAGATTCCAGCTAGAGCCGGCCATTAGGATTAGGTGGAAAGTCATCCAGACCAGTAAGGGATATTCCTGATGGCGAAAGTCGTAGATGCTCAAGGTCAAACCCGCAGTGATTAGGACGACTTGCCCCAAGGAAAGCAATTCCCAAGACCAAGCCAGAAAGAGGAGTCCTAAGCCTAGTTCCAAAAGGGCATACCAGATAGGATATGTAGCCTTGCAGTAGCGACAGCGAAAGCGATTGAAGACCTGTGAGAGAATCGGAATCAAATCTAAGGGACGCAAGCGAGTCTGACAGGAATCGCAGTGACTAGCAGGTTGGATAATGGATTGCTCTGGAAAACGGTCAATGACCAAACCAAGAAAGGAAGCGAGAATGCTCCCGACAAGAAAAAAATAAAAATCAATCATACTTATCTATTCGTAAAAAATGAGAGAAGTAGTATAATGGAGAAACATAGATAAGATGGTGAGGAAAAGATGACAATTCGTTTTGAAGAAAAGGTAAGCACAGAAAATGCTCAGCTCGTATGCAAATGGTCCAACTCTCTTGGTAAATCCTTTCAAGAACAATGGATGGGAACAATGATTCCTTTTCCCTTGACAATTCAAGTCTTGCAAGATTTGGAAGGAATCTTTTCAATCTTTGCTGGACAAGAGTTTGTCGGGCTTGTCCAGAAAATCAGGCTAGAAGACAGGAATCTACATATCGGGAGATTTTTTATCAACCCCCAGAAACAGGGGCAGGGCTTAGGTAGCCAGGCTTTAAGGAAATTTGTTAGTTTGACCTTTGAAAATGAAGACGTAGATACTATTTCTCTAAATGTCTACGAGGCAAATCAAACAGCTTACAATCTTTACCAAAAAGAAGGATTTGAAATCGTTCAAATGGTTGAAGAACCTGTACGGAAATACATCATGAAAAAGTTTAGGTAGAAAGCAAAAAAGCCTTGGTTCCCAAAGCTTTTTAATCTTATAAACTCATTAAAACAACTCCCAGTAAGGTGTGGAATGTTTTTTAGTCTGTGTCATATAAAAATAAATAGAATGAATAGCTATAGCTAGAGCTAAAATGGTTGTAATACTTACTACTATTATAGGATTAGAAGCAAAGATTAAAGAGAGAATCAAGGCAGCCAGATAGAGTGTAGCTTGGACACAGTAGTAACTTTTCGAATAGCGAAGATAGTGTTTGTTATAGGGCCCATTTGCTAGGACAGCAGCTTGGAAGAGGCCAATTCCGATATAAAAGAAGCTGGTTGCAAAGAGAAGATTAGTTTCAGGATTCAGAAGAAAACTCATCGAAACGGTCATCATAAGAAGTCCAATGAAAATAGGATAGTGACTGTAAATTAGAAATAGTCCCTTTTGATTAGATTCTTCATCAATAGCATGGTCGAATTGAACAAAATAAAACAAGAACAGAGAAAGCATAATAATGAAATAAAGAACCGAATAAATCGAGAAATTCTCGATTGTAAAGAAGTTAACTAGCCCCATAATCATCTCTCCAAACGTAATAATGACAAGAAGGGAGATGCGCTCGATTAAATGGGGGAGAACTATCTGGAAATGTTCATCTTTACTAATCGAGGTAATTGGCGTAATAAATGTTAGCAGAATACTAGCATAAAGGATATAGACTCCAATGTAAATAGGAAGAAGAGCTGCTAGATAGATTTCTAAACTTCGTAGACCTGTTATCCATAGAAAACCTTTGATACTTTCCCTATGAACATTATCGGTTGATTTTTTAAAAAACTCAACCAAATATTGAAAAAATAAGGTAAGGGTTAATGTACCAATAGCCCAACAGACATAATGAAAATATTGTTGCCAATCATCTTTAATCAAATTGGATATAAAGAGTAAAAGTCCCATATTGATAAACATGATTACCATGTTAAATAAAGAGTTCTTTCCATAGCGATTGGTATAAACGGTTTGAATCATCCAGGCATTGATGAGAAGCAAGACAGACATGAAAAAATCAAGCAAAGAATTCCAAGTCAAAATACCGTTATGAAGATGGTGAATTAAAGCAGTTACTTTTGAAATCGCAAAAACAAAAACTAGATCATAAAAAAGTTCTGAATAATTTACACGTTTATGTTTAACAAGAGTTGTCATCTTAAGACCTTTCTATTTTAGAAGTACGATTTATTATAACAGAAAATGGTAATGAGAGAAAAGGATATGCTTAAATAACTTCATGTGACGCGAATGAACTGCGCCACAAAAGTTAGGTTTTTTCTGTCTAACTTTTGGGGTGCAGTTCAGAAGGGGTGTTTTTTCTATCGTTTTTTAGTGCTAAGACTACACAAAAATGCCTTGTAAATCAAGGCTTTTTCCTGTTGTATTTAGATGCCCCCTACAGGGATTTGGAAAGGACTTTCATATTGAGAGCAATTAAAAATATTGAAATATAAGTGATTTTAGGTATTTTCAATGTCATGATTTAAAAATGGGACAAAAGTGGGGCAAAAACCATACAGATTCTAAACTGTATGGTTCTTTTTTTATCTAACCAAGAAAGGTTAAAACTTATTAAAACAAATGCAATCAACTGTTGAAAACTTTTTAGTCCGTGTAATATAAAAACAAGTAAAAAGTTGAACTATAGGGAATATTGTGTCATAATAGGTAATAGATGAATAATTAATAGATTGGAAATAATGCTTTCTTACCTTAACAAGTTGAATTGGTTATACATTTTTTCGTCGCAATTGTGTCTATCTCTCGAGTTTAGCTAGTTTTTATAAGCTCTGGCTTCTAATCAATATAACAAATTTTAGAAGTGCATAAGACAAGATGGTGACATTACTACAGTCATTTCTAGTCACCATATGTTGCTGGCACAGGCTGTTTGTAGTGTTGGCTATTTACTAGTCAGTTTAATCGGAGTGTTTAATTTTTATTGTTGAAAGGTTTTTATATGGCGAAAATTCTATCTTTAGGTCTGACAGGTAAGAAATTACTTGCTCAGGGGTTCTTGTTTGTTCTGCTAGGTCTCATCTTGATGGTCACGGGGACTTGGTTGCCAGTAAAGGTTATTCGACTGGTTCTGTTTTTAGCTTGGATAGCAACGGTCTTAGATTTAGTATTACGTATTTTCAAAAAAAGTCAGTCAACGGACACCTTGGGAGTTGCACTGGTTAAATTGTTAGTGCTGGGATATTTGCTAGGTTCTAATCTTGCGACGGATGTGCCGATTTATATTTTGGCTCTTGTGATTGGAGTTTATCAGATTTTTCATGCTAGTATTAACCTTGTCACCTATGTTCTCTACCGCAAAAACAAAATTCGACCTCGTTTTCGTCTCTTACTAGATGGACTCGTACTAGTTTTTCTTGGTGGGACTAGTCTTTTGTCCTCTACAGGAAATTCTGTCTTTCAACTCTTTGTATTAGGGGCTTATTTTTTCCTTTATGGTCTGTCCAATATCCGTGACGGTTTCTTATTTGAAGGGGAAATTGGGAAAAACCATCTCAAACGTCGTATTAGAATTAGCTTACCTATTGTCCTAGCCGCTCTCATCCCTGCAAGAACTTTAGCAAAAATCAACAAATTCATGCAGGAAAATGCTGATGAGAGAGAGGATATCCATCTTGGAATGGTGAAGTCTGGTAAGACAGCGGAGCTTGAAATTTTTGTTCATACAGCTGAGACCTCTCTGTTTTCGGCAATTGGTCATGTGGATATCTGCTATCAAGGCCGTGTTATTTCTTATGGCAACTATGATCCGTCTTCTGAGACCTTATTTGGCATGGTAGGAGATGGTGTCTTATATTTCTGTGATCGTGACAAGTACATTGACCTATGTAAACGTGAGAGTCAAAAAACGCTTTTTGGTTATGGGATAGATTTGACGCCTGAAATGGAAAAAGCAGTTCAGAAAAAGTTGGCTGAATTGAAACAACTGACGATTCCATGGGAGCCAAGTGCGGATAAAATCATGACAGGTGATGGTAAGGAAGACTACACCTACGCTTATAAAATCAGACATGAGACGGATGGGGAACTTTATAAATTTATCAAATCTAAGTTTAAATCCTACTTTGTCTTATCTACAAATTGTGTGCTCTTGGCAGATACCATAGTCGGTCAGGCTGGAACAGATATCCTCTCACCCAAAGGATTTATCGCACCAGGAACTTACCAAGCCTACCTTAATCGAGAGTTTGAAAAACCAAATAGTATAGTCGTATCTAAACATGTTTATTAAGGAGAATTTATGAACTTAGTAAAAAAATACACCCCGTTAATACTTTTTATAGGGCTGGTTGCTCTTGTAATTCTGAATGCATCGAGCTTTATATCAGGAGCAATCTCTCTCTTTGATGTAATATCAACCTTGATTTATGGTGCTGTTATTGCTTTTGTGCTTAATGTTCCTATGAAAAAAATTGAACAGTACTTAGTTAAATTGAAGGTAAAGGCAGAGTTGCGTCGTCCGATTGCCATGGTACTTGTTTTCCTAGCTCTTATCTTAATCGTGATTGCTCTTTTGGTTTTGGTGCTTCCAACCCTTGCTCAGACTATTAGTCAGCTGGGAGCAGTCCTTTCAACAGTCCTGACTCAACTTAGGAAATTGCTAGACAGCTCGGAATTTGTAACCAAAGACATGCTGTCAACTCTCGTATCAGGCATACAGGGACAATCTAGTTCTATTAGCCAAGCTTTGATAGGTTTTTTATCAGGTCTGACTAGTAATATCGGCAATATTTTTTCAAGTTTGATGAATGCCTTTTTGATTATAGTCTTCACCTTTTCATTTTTATCCAGTAAGGAACATTTGGCAGCGATGACGAGTCGACTTCTAAAAGTTTTTCTTCCAGAGAAGGTGGTGATAAAGTTGACTTACATTGGACAAGTAGCACTAGAGACTTATGACCAATTTTTGATGAGTCAGCTGATTGAAGCAGTTATCATAGGAGTTATGATAGCGGTTGGTTACAGCGTGTTTGGGATACCCTATGGGGTAATGACAGGTATCTTTGCAGGAGTGCTATCGTTCATTCCTTATGTAGGGCCTATGATTGCTTGTGTTGTGGGAGCGATTTTTATCTTCACAGTGAGTCCTACTCAAGCCTTACTTTCTCTTCTTCTATATCAAGTTATACAGCTGATTGAAGGAAACCTTATTTATCCTAGAGTTATAGGTCAGTCTATTGGTTTGCCAGCTATTTTCACGCTTGCGGCTGCTAGTATTGGAGGCAATCTCTTTGGCTTACTTGGGATGATATTCTTTACCCCCGTATTTGCTGTTATCTATCGACTGGTTAAAGAATTTGTCGTTGCAAAGGAAAATCAGCTAGATTAAGAAAAACTAAATTTAATAAGATATACTGAGAAGAGAGTGAGAGATTCTCTTCTCTTTTATTTTTAAATACTTTTCTACAAAAAGCTATTAGACGTTAAAAAAAGCCTTGGTTTCAAGGCTTATTTCTGTTGATTTAGATGTGCCCCCTGCAGGGCTCGAACCTGCGCCCCATAGCTTAAGAGTCTACTGCTCTACCGACTGATCTAAGAAGGCAAATAAAAAGCTGAGAATGTAACTTCCCAGCTTTTTTAATATGCCCAAAATGGCAGCTAGATTATTTACGAAAGGCATCAAGGATATAGGTGAAACCAACAATTAAAAATGCAAAGGCAACGACATAAACGACAAAGACACTTGTAGCTACTGGATTGAACAAAATCACTAGACCTAGTAAAAATGCAAGCAACGCTATCCACATGATATGGTTGCCAATAATAGGGAAAATCAATCCCAGACGATTGCCTTTAAAGAAAGCTATAATGGCTTCTACAATTAACCAAATTCCTAAAATAGTTGGAATGACAACTGGCAGCGTCACAAAGCCATAGGCAACGAGGTAAAGAGCTAAGAGAAGATTAACAATCCCTTGGAAAAGATGAGCTGGTGAGCGAAGCACTTTTGGTACAGAGAAATAGCCTAAAATAGCTGCTATAGAAGCAACCAGTAAACCAAATGCAATCCACCAGCTGTAAGCAACAAGATTAGCTACTGGGTCTGTAAATAGAAAGAGTGCTAAAAGGACAAAAATAACTCCTGCAAGGAATAGCGATAAACGATTAGAAAATTTCATTTCAATACCAACCTGTTATATAGTATAGTTTGATAATAAAAATATTATACACCTTTTTAGAGGAAATATCAATAAACTAAATGGAAAATTTGGAAGTTTCAGTTTTTATCATTTTGAAAATAAAAAGAGAAGATAAAATTTGTCTTCTCTACATGAAAATATTGTATGGCATCAAAGCAAAAGTAACTGGCTTTACACTATTTGTTAAGATGTAATTTGATTCAAAAAGAAAAGATAGATTTAAAATGTGGGACAAATGATGGGGTAAATCAGTTATAGACAAGCAAAAAAAGCCTTGATTTACAAGGCTTTTTCCTGTTGTATTTAGATGCCCCCTACAGGGATCGAACCTGTGACCCACGGATTAAGAGTCCGCTGCTCTGCCAGCTGAGCTAAGGAGGCAAAGAAAAAAGCTGTATTGGTGCCGAAACTTCATGGTTTGTATTGAACCCGCGCAATTAAGCAGGTGGGCAACTCGCTCTAACTGAAGCTGTTTCCGTGTGAGACGGCCTACATGCTGTTAGAAGACTTTTGTTTCCCTAATAATACAAAAAATAGTCGGTCAACACTTAAGTGTGAAGTCGTACACCACAGCGTTTCTATGTTTATATAATACCACTTTTTCAAAAAAAATCAAGAGGAAAGTGCAATTTTTTGAAAAGGATTTCAGATTTTTCGCAAACGGTCGATAGCTTCCTTTCTTTGAGCCAAAGCCCGTTCATATTTACCAGTATCTTCTGCTTGGAAATAGTGATGATTACGAATTTTTTCTGGTAGATAGTCTTGCTTGACCCAATTTCCAGGATAGTTGTGTGGATAGAGATAGTCTTGGGCATTCCCCAGTTCCTTGCTTCCACTGTAGTGCCCATCACGCAGGTGTCGCGGAATAGGCAAGTGCCCTGATGTTTTGAGGTCGGCAAGAGCCTTATTCATAGCTACATAGGCTGAGTTGGATTTTGGAGAAAGGGCCAAATCAATGACGACATTGGCAATGAGAATGCGGGCTTCTGGGAACCCAATCTTTTGGGCAGCATCCAGAGCAGTCACGGTGTGAATCTGAGCTTCAGGATTGGCTAAGCCGATATCTTCATAGGCGATAACAGTCAAGCGACGAGCGAGACTTGGCAAATCACCAGCCTCAATCAAGCGGGCAGCATAGTGGAGACTGGCATCCACATCTGAGCCACGGATAGACTTTTGCAGGGCTGAGAGAACATCATAGTGGCCATCTCCATCCTTGTCCATGGTAATATAGCTCCGTTGCAGGCTATTTTCCATGATGTCGAGGGTGATATGGCGAATGCCCTCGTCATTCTCAGGGGTAGAGAGAACAGCCAAGTCCAGTGAGTTGAAGGCAGAACGAAGGTCTCCGTTTGTAGAGGTTGCGATAAAATCCAGCGCATCCTCATCTAGTTTTACTGGAAAATCAAAACCACGCTCAGGGTTATTTAGAGCTATCAGCAGGGCCTCTTTGACGTCTTGGTTAGACAAAGGTTCCAACTCAAAAATTTGAACACGGCTACGAATGGCAGGAGTGACAGAGAAGAAAGGATTTTCAGTTGTAGCCCCAATCATGATAACTAGTCCACTTTCTAAGAGTGGCAAAAGAAAGTCTTGCTTGGTTTTATCTAGTCTATGAATCTCGTCTAGTAATAGGACGAGACCACCAGAGAATTTTGCTTCCTCAGCGATTTCTTGGAGACGTTTTTTACTATCAACAGTGGCATTGAAGGTCCGAAAAGCATACTTGGTCGTTCCAGCGATGGCAGAGGCAATACTGGTTTTGCCGATTCCAGGAGGTCCGTAGAGAATCATGGAAGACAGGCGGTTGGCTTCCACCATGCGGCGGATGATTTTTCCTTGTCCGACCAGATGTTCCTGACCAATGACCTGGTCGATGGTTTTAGGGCGCATGCGAAGCGCGAGATTGTCTGGCATAGCAGTCCTTTCTAGCGTGGATTTTAGTGTCATATTTTTTGAGTAGAATGACTCATCTAATATATCTTACTATGTCCATTCTAGCCTATTAGTTGTGATATTTCAATGGTTTTGTAATATTCAGGGTGTGAGATAGAATCTTTTTGACTATTTAATTTAATGAGGAGGGGCATCAGCATGAGAGAATGGATTTTCCTTAAAGCTCAAAATAGGATAGTTGAGCCTAAAGAAGTGGAAGTGCTGACTTGAGAAATAATATTGCTAAATGTCATTGTATGAACTATAATGAAAATAGAGGTGATAAGGAGTGGAAATAATGGAATTACCAAGTTAGGAAGTTTTGATTTTTACAAAACAAATTCGTCATTGGATTCTTAGTGATAAAGCTATCTCAGGAAAAAGAAAATTTATCTTCCGTGAAGATACTCCAAAAGAAATTTTAGATTTGTACGAAAACATTAAATCTAAACTTGATTTTGCTTACCAAGAAGTTCATTCTAAATAATTATGAATTGGAAAAATATGAAAAATAGAATAATTGGTGTTTTTAAAGTAGTAAGTCGTCTTCTTGTAATAACTGTTGAAAATCCTGATTTCGAAGACTTGAGAGTTAATCATACTCAATGAAAATCAAAGAGCAAACTAGGAAACTAGCCGTAGGCTGTACTTGAGTACGGTAAGGCGACGTTGACGTGGTTTGAATTTGATTTTCGAAGAGTATCAGTTTGTAAAAATTGGAGATAAAAAATATAGGGTCCGCAGTGTTTCTATGATTCATTCAACTCCGCCTCAGTCTGTCTTAAATCGAGATACTTTTACAATTGACTATACAGATGATGAATTGCTCGATAAAGAAGCAGTTTTTACTACTCATTAGAAAAATAGATATGAATAAATTGGCTTCCCTTAGAACCACATCTAGGGGCTTTTATGTATAAGAGAATAATAAGTATTACTCCTTTACAATACGTGTAGCACGTGTTATAATGGTGTTGTCAGGAGGTAAAAGCGCTATGCCTATGACACAAAAAGAGATGGTTAAACTCCTTACGGCTCATGGTTGGATAAAGACTAGAGGCGGTAAAGGCTCCCATATTAAAATGGAGAAGCAAGGGGAAAGACCTATCACAATCCCTCATGGTGAGCTGAATAAGTACACTGAAAGAGGGATAAGAAAGCAAGCTGGGTTGTAAAATTCAGCCCCTGCTTTTTGATATGGAGGTAGTGAAATGTTAGTGACATATCCAGCTTTATTTTATTATGATGATACAGATGGGGTAAAAGCGACTTATTTTGTTCATTTCCCGGATTTTGAATACTCAGCTACACAAGGAGAGGGGATTTCTGAGGCTCTGACTATGGGTTCGGAGTGGTTAGGCATAACTGTTGCAGATTTGATAGAGAATGATGAAGATTTGCCCCAGCCATCAGATATCAATAGCTTGTCTTTAATTGATAATGATCCTTTTAAAGATGATGAAGATTTCGTGTCAACCTATGACCTTGATAAATCTTTTATTTCTATGGTATCTGTTGATGTATCAGAGTACTTAGGAAGTCAGGAACCCATTAAAAAGACCTTGACCATACCAAGATGGGCAGATAAGTTGGGACGAGAAATGGGACTTAACTTTTCTCAGACTTTGACAGACGCTATTGCAGATAAGAAAATACAAGCATAAGATTAAGTGTGACATCGTGGGAATGGCCAATAAAAAAGCACATCTAATTGTGCTGGTTACTTGTCTATTGATTTTATAGGTTTCTTAGCCCTTTTGAGGGCTTTTTATATTGATTTTTCAGGAAAAATAAAGAAATCAGACTTTTAAGAAAATCACTAATACCAAGGGTTTAAATGAGGTAATATGGTATAATTAGGACATAAAATAATTTTGTGGTAAGATGGTAGTATCTATTTTAGCATATCTCCGAGTAATCGGGGCGATTTAAGAGTCGCATAGAAAGAGGACAAAATGGCAACATATGGATTTTTAGATGTTTTAGAGGAAGAGTTGGAGAAGAACTTCCCCTTTGACTTTGAGATTAGTTGGGACAAGCGCAACCACGCGGTTGAAGTGAGTTTTCTATTGGAAGCGCAAAATGCTGCAGGTGTGGAGATGGTGGACGAGGACGGAGAGGTTTCATCAGACGATATCCTTTTTGAGGAAGCCGTACTCTTTTATAATCCTGCCAAGTCAACAGTTAATGAGGAAGACTATTTGACGGTTATTCCTTACCTACCTAAAAAAGGATTTTCTCGTGAATTTTTAGCTTATTTTGCGCTATTCCTTAAAGATACTGCCGAGGTTGGACTAGATGCCCTTATGGACTTTTTGGAAGACCCAGAAGCAGAAGAATTCGTCATGGAATGGAACCAAGAAGTCTTTGAAGAAGGAAAAGTAGGCTTGGAAGAGGGAGAATTTTATCCTTATCCAAGATACTAGGGATTATTGGGAGAGTTTATGAAAAAAATTGTGACGTATTTGATTCAGACAGTGTCTGTTCTTGTGATGATGCTAGCTTTTGCTTGTGGAACAATCGCATTTGCAGAGTTGGGGTATTCCGCAGTTTTAGTCTTTACTTTTGGTTATACTTTTGCTTTTCTAAGCATGTATGTAATCTTTATTCTTCATGAGCTGGGTCATGCTTTTTGTGGATACTTGACAGGCTATCGTCTGGTGGCTTTTGGATTAGGGAACTTTCTTTTAACCAAAAAGTCAGGCAGGCTTCATCTTAGTCGAACAGCAGTTATAAAAAATGTTGGTGCTCAGTATATTGGTTTAAAAGAGAATGAAAGTGATCAAAGAATCATCTTAATGCTTTCAGGTGGCTTGATAGTTCACCTTTGCTTGATATTATTGGCAACACTTTTTGGTTTTTTGACAACAAACTGGTATTTTGCAGGCACTTGGATTTGTCTAAATTTATCTCTTCTTCTATTCAACGCTCTGCCAGTTGGGATTACCGATGGCGCAAAAATTTGGGAATTACTACAACACCCTAAAAATACGAAATACGCCTACCTGATGTTGAGGCATTCTGCCCAGACCTTGCTAGCTCCTCAAGAATATGATTTAAAAGACTTTATCATGTCTGTTGATGAGGATGTGAGAGGGAGTTTTGCAGAAAGTGTTCAGACTCTTCAGGGCTTGGTATTCATATTGGATGATAATATAGAGCTTGCAAAGCAACAGTTTCAGTCTGTGCTAGAGAAAACAGACAATCCAATGTCTAAAACTAGTTCTCAATTATACCTTCTTCAAATTGCTCTGATGGAAGGAGATAATAAGAAAGCGGAAGAATATGCAAGTATTCGAGGGGTCAAATCCTTTTTATCTATAAAAACAGCAGATATGCAGGTCATTCAAGCTTGGTATCAATTTAAGGTAAAGAAAGATGTAGTTCAAACTCACAAGGCTATGAAGATTGCTAGATATAAAATGAATAACAGCCGGATGTTACGGGATGAGAAAATCTATTACCAAAACTGGTTAGCCGAGCTGGAAAAGGAATTAACTGAAGGAGTCTAATATGGAAATAGAAATTTCTGATTTCACAGGCTGTAAGATTGCTTTGTTTTGTGGGGATAAGCTCTTGACCATCTTACGCGATGATAAGGCAAACATTCCATGGCCCAATATGTGGGAACTTCCAGGTGGTGGACGTGAAGGTGATGAAAGTCCTTTTGAGTGCGCGGCGCGTGAAGTTTTTGAGGAACTGGGAATTCATCTAACTGAGGATTGTCTGCTTTGGAGTAGGGTTTATCCAAGTATGCTCTATGAAGGTCGGCACTCTGTCTTTATGGTTGGTCAGCTAAGTCAAGAACAGTTTGACAATATCACCTTTGGTGATGAAGGACAGGAGTATCAGCTGGTGAATGTTGAGGAATTTCTTAGTTCTAGTCAAGTTGTGCCTCAGTTGCAAGAGAGATTAAAAGATTATTTTAAAGTAAGTGATTAGAAAGGATGGTTCGGTTAAATTTCTAAACTGAACCCGCCCTAAACACTGTGCCAAAAAGATAAACTTCTCTTAGACACAAGCGTCTTCAGAGAATTTCCTATTTGGCTTTGTGTTTTACGGGCTTGGTATCTTAATGATGGAAACATGGCAAGAGTTAAAAGTTACAGTCAAGCGTGAGGGAGAGGAGTTGGTTTCTAACCTCTTGATTGAGTTAGGTGCCCAAGGGGTAGCAATTGAAGATAGCATGGACTATGTGGGAAATGTCAACCGCTTCGGTGAAATTTTCCCAGAGGTCGAGCAGCAAGAAGAAATCGTAGTGACAGCCTACTATCCTGATACGGTTGATGTGGCAGTGGTTGAGGCAGACTTGCAGGCTCGTCTAGCAGAATTGACAGATTTTATGGATTTGGGTGAAGTCAAGATGGGGACGACTGCCTTGGCTGAGGAAGACTGGGCAGACAACTGGAAGAAATACTATGAACCTGCTCGCATCACTCATGATTTGACCATCGTGCCGTCGTGGACAGACTATGAGGCGACTGCTGGGGAAAAGATTATCAAGCTAGATCCTGGGATGGCTTTTGGTACTGGGACCCATCCAACTACTAAGATGAGCCTCTTTGCCTTGGAACAGGTTCTTCGTGGTGGCGAGACAGTGCTAGATGTGGGGACTGGTTCAGGGGTTCTCTCCATTGCTAGCTCGCTACTTGGTGCCAAGGAAATCTTCGCCTATGACCTAGATGATGTAGCAGTTCGTGTTGCTCAGGAAAATATTGAACTTAACCCTGGAATGGAAAATATCCACGTTGCTGCTGGAGACTTGCTTAAGGGTGTTGAGATTGAGGCAGATGTGATTGTAGCTAATATCTTGGCGGATATCCTCATTCATTTGACACAGGATGCTTATCGCTTGGTCAAGGATGAAGGCTATCTCATCATGAGTGGGATTATCAAGGACAAGTGGGATATGGTGCGCGAGTCGGCTGAGTCAGCTGGATTTTTCCTTGAAACCCACATGATTCAAGGGGAATGGAATGCCTGTGTTTTCAAAAAAACTAAGGATATTTCAGGTGTGATTGGAGGCTAGCATGCAGCAGTATTTTGTCAAGGGGAGTGCAATCTCTCCTGTCACCATCGAGGACAAGGAAACCAGCAAGCATATGTTTCAGGTTATGCGCTTGAAAGAAGATGATGAGGTTACTTTGGTCTTTGATGATGGAATTAAGCGCTTGGCGCGTGTGCTGGATGTGGAAGCCCGTCAGTTTGAATTGGTAGAAGAACTAGATGACAATGTGGAACTGCCAGTCCAAGTGACCATTGCATCCGGCTTTCCCAAGGGGGACAAGCTGGAGTTTATCGCTCAAAAAGTGACGGAACTAGGTGCCAGCCAGGTTTGGGCCTTCCCTGCCGATTGGTCGGTCGCCAAGTGGGATGGCAAGAAATTGGGCAAAAAAGTTGAAAAACTAGAAAAAATTGCCCTTGGAGCAGCAGAGCAAAGCAAGCGTAATCTAGTACCGAGTGTTACACTTTTCGAGAAAAAATTAGACTTTCTAGTTCAACTGGACCAGTTTGACTCTATCATAGTAGCCTATGAAGAATCAGCTAAAGAAGGAGAATCCGCTGCGCTTTTACAAGCAGTTAGTGGCCTTGAAAAAGGAGCAAAACTGCTCTTTATTTTTGGTCCAGAAGGTGGTCTGTCACCTGCAGAAATCGAAAGTTTTGAAGCTAAGGGAGCAGTATTGGCAGGTCTTGGTCCTCGTATTTTACGAGCAGAAACAGCACCACTTTACGCTTTATCAGCCCTTAGTGTTTTATTAGAATTAGAGAAATAAGAGGAAGAAAATGGAACAAAAACACCGTTCAGAATTTCCAGAGAAGGAACTTTGGGATTTAACAGCCCTATACCAAGACCGTGAGGATTTCTTACGTGCGATCGAGAAGGCTCGCGAAGACATCAATCAGTTTAGCCGTGATTACAAGGGAAATCTTCACACTTTTGAGGATTTTGAAAAGGCATTTGTGGAATTGGAACAAATCTATATTCAGATGAGCCATATTGGAAACTATGGCTTTATGCCTCAGACGACAGACTATAGCAATGACGAATTTGCTAATATTGCTCAAGCTGGGATGGAATTTGAAACAGATGCTAGTGTAGCTTTGACCTTTTTTGACGATGCCTTGGTGGAAGCTGATGAGGGAGTCTTAGACCGTTTGGGTAAATTGCCACATTTAACAGCTGCCATTCGTCAGGCCAAAATCAAAAAAGCCCACTATCTTGGGGCTGATGTGGAGAAGGCTTTGACCCATTTGGGTGAAGTTTTCTACAGTCCACAGGACATTTACACAAAGATGCGAGCTGGGGATTTCGAAATGGCGGACTTTGAAGCTCATGGCAAGACCTACAAAAACAGCTTTGTGACTTATGAGAATTTCTACCAAAACCACGAGGATGCTGAGGTTCGTGAGAAATCCTTCCGTTCCTTCTCAGAGGGACTTCGTAAGCACCAAAATACGGCCGCTGCAGCCTATCTAGCCCAAGTCAAGTCTGAAAAACTACTAGCAGATATGAAGGGTTACGACTCAGTCTTTGATTATCTCCTGGCTGAGCAAGAAGTGAACCGTGCTATGTTTGATCGTCAGATTGACCTCATCATGAAGGATTTTGCGCCCGTTGCTCAGAGATACCTCAAGCATGTTGCTAAGGTAAATGGTCTTGAAAAGATGACCTTTGCAGACTGGAAATTGGATTTGGATAGTGCCCTCAATCCTGAAGTGACCATTGACGACGCCTATGATTTGGTCATGAAGTCGGTAGAACCTTTGGGACAAGAATATTGTCAGGAAGTTGCTCGCTATCAAGAAGAGCGCTGGGTGGACTTTGCTGCCAATAGTGGCAAGGATTCTGGGGGTTATGCGGCGGATCCATATCGCGTGCACCCGTATGTCCTCATGAGCTGGACTGGTCGTTTGAGCGATGTCTATACCTTGATTCATGAAATCGGGCATTCTGGTCAATTCATCTTTTCAGATAATCACCAGAGCTACTTCAACGCTCACATGTCTACCTACTATGTTGAAGCGCCGTCAACTTTCAATGAATTGCTCCTCAGTGACTACTTGGAGCACCAGTCTGACGACCCACGTCAAAAACGTTTCGCTCTTGCCCACCGCTTGACAGACACCTACTTCCATAACTTTATCACTCACCTCTTGGAAGCAGCCTTCCAGCGTAAGGTGTATACATTGATTGAAGAAGGAGAAACCTTCGGAGCAAGCAAACTCAACAGCATTATGAAGGAAGTTTTGACGGATTTCTGGGGCGATGCCATTGAGATTGATGATGATGCAGCTTTGACTTGGATGCGCCAAGCTCACTACTACATGGGTTTGTATAGTTACACCTACTCAGCAGGACTAGTCATCTCGACTGCAGGTTATCTTCATCTGAAACATTCAGAAACTGGAGCTGAAGACTGGCTCAATCTCCTTAAGTCAGGTGGTAGCAAGACACCGCTTGAGTCAGCTATGATTATCGGAGCAGATATCTCTACAGATAAACCACTCCGTGATACCATCCAATTCTTGTCTGACACAGTTGACCAGATTATCGCCTACAGTGCCCAGTTGGGAGAGTAAATAAAAAGAGTCTGGGACAAAAGTCTAACCTTAAATATAAAAAGCGAACAAAACGAGTTATCTGACACTCAGAATTCTGTCTTGTTCGCTTTTTTTCTAATCTATCGATTTTAAAAATTTATAATAAAGAATTCCTAAAATCAAAATTTTTTGTCCTGGCCTCTTAAATTATCCCCAAAAGCTATCTTCTTCAGCCTGATCTGAAGAGAAGAGCCAAACTTCTTTGATTTTTCCGTCTTCAATACGGAAGAGGTCAATCCCGTTCATATTGAGTTCAGTACCATCAGCACGTGTTCCAAGAAAAGTAACATTGGCTGCGATTAAATCCTTATTGTCAGAAACCCAATTTGTTATCACCTTAAAGGTTCCATTAGTTTTCTCAGCAAATGTAGCCAGGTGAGGTCCTAGCTTGTCCTTACCAACAACTGTACCAGATATACTATGATTACCAGGTTGATGCCAGACAATATCGTCTGCCATCGTTTCAAAGACACCAGGAAAGTCACCAGCAATTAAAGCTTGGTTATAAGCATTGAAAATTTCTAAGTTTGTTGACATATCTATTCTCCATTTCTTTTTTATGATATAATTGTAACAGTTACAAACAAAAAAACAAGTAGACACTTTTTTGATAGCTAGTATCAAAAATAGTACTTTTATTGATACTAAAAGATAAATTTTTTTAAAAAAATAGAAAGAAGATATTTTATGACAAATAAAGTGAGTGAGTATGGTATTTGTCCATTTGCGACAACACAGAGGGTTTTAACGGGGAAATGGGCACTGGTAATCATTTATCAGTTGAGTACGGGTACCAAACGATTTAAAGAATTGCAGAGATTATTGCCTGGTATTACTCAAACTATTTTGACCCGTCATCTCCGTCAATTAGAAAAGGATAAGATTGTTCAACGAAAGGTCTATGCCGAAGTTCCACCACGAGTTGAGTACAGCTTAACTGAAATGGGGCAGGAATTCAGAGTTGTTTTAGATGCTGTCGAGAAATGGGGTCTGGATTATATCAAGTTGCTAAATGCTAATGAGATAAGTAACAGATAATTCCTATATAGGGAATGTATTTTTTATCGAATCTCTCAATTAAAAGATAGTAAGTCAACTCTGAAAATTTCCAAACAATTTTCTTGAAACCCTTTCTTTCTTTTGATAGACTAGTATCTAGTTTTTGAAAAAAGGAGAAAGAAAATGAAAAAATTTGTCGCTGAGTTAATCGGTACGTTCATGCTTGTGTTCATCGGAACAGGAGCTGTTGTTTTTGGAAATGGTCTTGAAGGTCTTGGACACCTTGGAATTGCTTTTGCCTTTGGTTTGGCAATCGTAGTTGCAGCTTTCTCAATCGGAACTGTTTCAGGTGCTCACTTGAACCCAGCTGTTTCGATTGCTATGTTTGTAAACAAACGTTTGTCATCTTCTGAGCTTGTAAACTACATCCTTGGACAAGTTGTTGGAGCTTTCATCGCTTCTGGCGCTGTCTTCTTCCTCTTGGCAAATTCAGGTATGTCAACTGCAAGTCTTGGTGAAAATGCCTTGGCAAACGGTGTAACTGTCTTTGGTGGTTTCTTGTTTGAAACAATCGCAACCTTCTTGTTTGTCTTGGTTATCATGACTGTAACATCAGCAAGCAAGGGCAATGGCGCGATCGCTGGTTTGGTAATTGGTTTGTCATTGATGGCTATGATCCTTGTTGGATTGAATATTACTGGACTTTCAGTTAACCCAGCTCGTAGCTTGGCACCAGCTGTCTTTGTAGGTGGTGCAGCCCTTCAACAAGTATGGATTTTCATCCTTGCCCCAATCGTTGGTGGTGTTCTTGCAGCACTTGTTGCTAAAAACTGTCTTGGAACAGAAGAATAATTGAAACTCAAAAAGCCTTGCTCCTCATCTTGAGGAACAGGGCTTTTTCGTATCTGTTTATACTTAATGAAAATCAAAGAGCAAACTAGGAAACTAGCCACAGGTTGCTCAAAGCACTGCTTTGAGGTTGTGGATAAGACTGACGAAGTCAGTCACCTATATCTACGGTAAGGCGACGTTGACGTGGTTTGAAGAGATTTTCGAAGAGTTTAACGGTTGTCAATTTTCTCTGGATAAAGGTCGTGTTGGAAGAGGCGTTGTTCTGCCAAGCCTTCATACTTAGTTCCTGGCTTACCGTAGTTGTAGTAGGGGTCAATTGAGATGCCACCGCGAGGGGTGAATTTTCCCCAAACCTCCAAATAGCGAGGGTCTAGCAAGTTGACCAAGTCTTTCCCGATGGTGTTGATACAGTTTTCGTGAAAATCTCCATGATTTCGGTAACTAAAGAGGTAGAGTTTGAGGGATTTTGACTCAACACAGAGCTTGTCAGGAATGTAGGAAATATAGATAGTTGCAAAGTCTGGCTGAGCAGTGATTGGGCAAAGTGAGGTAAATTCAGGACAGTTAAATTTGATGAAATAGTCATTTTCCACATGACGATTGTCAAAGGATTCCAGGACATCTGGTTGATACTCGAAAATGTAGTTGGTTTCTTTGTTGCCCAGTAGGCTGAGGTTTTTCATTTCTTCTTGTTGTGACATGATTTTTTCTTTCTAATCTTAAACACCACGTTGATTATCGTAGAGGAGGGTATGGAGTTGAGGAAGGACGCGGACATTGCCCCAACTATCGTCAGTAGCGATGCGTTCCCAGAGTTCTTTGAGACGGTCCAGTTGATCTTGGATAATATTGCCTGTGGCCTTGGGCTCAGGATTTCCAGCCGATAAGAAGAGGACATCTGGTTGGTAGCGTTCTTGTATTCCTTTAGCAAAGGCCAAATCTACATCGTCAAAGACAGGGATTTTAAAGGTGACCTTGTCTGGATCAAGTTGGGAAACGATAAAGTCCAAGGTTTCAAAGTTGACTTCCATCTTGGATGAAGGAGGTTTTGGACTGAGAGTAACCTGGTCGATGTCTTTCAACCAATTTTGCCAGCGGGAGCCTTGAGTTTCAACAGCTAGAGTGACACCACGTTTCTTGAGTTTAGTGACCAATTCAGCCATGTTGGCTGCTAGGATAGCAGGATTTCCCCCAGATAGGGTTACATAGTCGTAGCTCCCTAATTTATCCAAGGCAGCAATGACCTCGTCAGCAGTCATACGAGTTGGCTTTTCAGAGCCATCCCATGTAAAGGCAGAATCGCACCAGTCGCAGTGGTAGTCGCAACCTGCAGTGCGGACAAACATGGTTTTCTGCCCGATTGCACGGCCTTCGCCTTGAAAGGTTGGGCCAAAAATTTCCAAAACTGGTAGTTTGAGGACACGTTCCCTAGTCATCTAACCACTCCCGTCTAAACTCTGCAAAGGCAGTCGGAGTTTCATAGAGGCGAACATATTCCAAACGGAGACCGCGCTCGTCTGGCAACTCTTGGTTCATGGTTTGGAAAATCCAGTAAACCATATTTTCAGCAGTCGTGTTCATATAGGGAAGAGTTTCATTGAGATAGCGATGATCCAAGTGGGGCTCTAAGTAGTTCTTGTAGATCGCTTTGATATCTCCGAAATCGTAGGTCATGCCACGTTCATCTAAAAATCCACTGACAGCAATCTGCAGATGATAGGTGTGGCCGTGCAGGGACTTGCATTTTCCCTCATAGTGAAAGAGGTGGTGGGCAGCATCGAAGGTAAATTCTTTTGATACCAAGGTTCTGTGTGGATTGTAGACAAGAGACTCCCCAGTTTCTCGTTTGATTTCTTTGGGTGCAAAAAACATTAGGCTTCTCCTTTCTGTGAGAGATAAACATCTAAACCATGTTGACGTAGGTGGCAGGATGGACAATCTCCACAACCACTTCCGATAATCCCGTTGTAGCAGGTTAAGGTCTTTTCACGAACATAGTCAAAGGCACCGAGTTGGTCGGCTAATTCCCAAGTTTCAGCCTTGTCTAGCCACATGAGAGGTGTTTGGATAACGAAGTCGTAATCCATGGCAAGGTTGAGGGTAACATTAAGGGATTTGACAAAGACATCTCGACAATCGGGGTAGCCTGAGAAGTCTGTCTCGCAGACACCTGTCACGATATCTTTAATACCTCGTTGCTTAGCAAGGACTGCCGCAAAGGACAGAAAGAGGTGGTTGCGACCGTCAACGAAGGTATTGGGAACCTCTCCCTCTTTTTGCTCGATTTCCATATCAGAGGTCAGGGCATTTTCAGTGATTTGCCCCAGCAGAGACATATCTAGGATATGATGACGAATCCCCTGTTCCTTAGCGATTTCTCTAGCAACTTGAATTTCGAGGTGATGGCGTTGGCCGTAGGCAAAGGTAACGGCTTCGACCGTTTCATAGTGTTCTTTAGCCCAAAAGAGGCAGGTTGTAGAATCTTGACCGCCACTAAAGACGACCAAGGCTGATTGACGTTTCATAATACTCCTTCCAAAATGGGAAATGTTCAGAGCACGCAAAAAGCTCCCTTGAGGGAGCTAAAAAATACCAAGTAGAGGTTTTTTTTAGCGATGGCATGTCCCAAACATCGTAATATTCTACTTATAGTCTAGCATATTTTTTGAAAAATGGCAAAGGGCAAGAAAAAAGAGACCAAAGCAAGTACTTGGTCTCTAGTGCGATTAGCTCAATTCAGCAACGATGGCCTTGATTTGTTCTGCTGTGTGAACACCAGCAACTTGTTTCACCACTTGGCCGTCTTTTTTGAAGAGAAGGGTTGGGATAGACATGATTCCAAAAGCACGAGCTGTGTTTGGATTTTCATCAACGTCCATTTTAACGATTTTCAAAACATCTTCTGAAAGTTCTTCAGACAATTTATCCAAGATTGGACCTTGCATACGACATGGACCACACCAAGTTGCCCAGAAGTCTACCAAGACCAAACCGTCTTTAGTTTCTTGTTCAAATGTTGCATCTGTAATTGCTTTTGCCATTGTATTTCTCCTTTTTTATTTAGTTATATTGGCTTAAATCTTGTTTCTTGAGATAGAAGAAGATATCTCCGTAAGTTCCATGGTAGTCCAAATCATGACCCTTGTAAGTCAATTTTTGAACAGGGTAGTAGTCTGCGACGCCGATAAGGCAAGCTTGTTGTGAACGATCAAAGTCTTCATAAGATTCGAACGTTACAGTTCTTTCGTTCTTGCTGGCATCTAGATAGGTAATTTCAATCATTTTAAAAACTCCTTTGTTTAATGATGACTTTATTTTACTCCTTGTAAAAGAGAATGTCAAGAAAAATGATTGCGCACGCAACTTTTTTTTAAAAAATCATCTTAAAGCAAGAAATCCAAACCAGTTTCCAAGCTTTCTTCGACAGCCTTTTGTAGAGAGGCCAGTGTCTTTTGCCCATCACTTGTCAGGCAGATAAAACTAGAGCGTCTATCTTGATGGCAACACATGCGACTAAGCAGACCGCAATTTTTAGCTTCTAAGCGAGCTACCATCCGAGAAACAGCGCTCGGGCTCAGATGAAGCTTATCTGGCAGGTCAATCTGTCGTAGAGATTTTTCTTGAGCCAAGTCCAGATAGTAGAGCAGGTAAAACTCTTTCAAGGTCAGACTTTGGTCACTCTGTTGGGCAATGGTCTCTTCCAAGAGACCTTCAATTTCTTTTTGCCGACGATTGAAGTCAAACCATTTTTCCAAATAAGTCATAGTATCTCCTTTCTTTTTAGAGTCATAAATAGAAGAAAGTCCATTCACGGACAATCTCTGTATCACAAGATGATTGCGCATGCAATAATTATACTACTTTTCAAGAAGGCTGGCAAGAAGGACGCTAGAATCTTTTTATCTTAAATTACGCCTGTTTTCACTAGTCTATAATTGTCTGTATCCCCTTTCTTCTTAAACTTTCATCAACTCTTATGCATTTCCTTGAAATTTTCTGAAAAAAGAGTAAACTGGTATGCAAGAAGTCTATTTCGTGGAGTTTAGGATGAAATTATATGTTCAATTAATGATTCTCTTTGTGATTTCTCTAATCGGAGAGGGGATTTCCAGTTTCTTTCATTTGCCCATCCCAGGCAGTATTATCGGCTTGATTATTCTTTTTCTAGCCCTACAATTCAAGTGGCTGAGAACTAGGCATGTCAATATGGTGGGGAATTTCTTGCTGGCCAATATGACCATTCTCTTTTTGCCGCCAGCAGTGGGAATCATGGAGAAGTTTGATGTGATTGCTCCCTATCTTTTGCCAATTGTTTTGATTGTCTTTTTTGCAGCAGTCATCAATATTATCCTCATTGCCTTGGTTGTTCAGTTTATTAAGAGACGATTTGAGGGAGATTATGAGAAAGGAGATGCCAAATGAGTGAATTTGTTTCCAATCCCCTGTTTGGGCTTGCCCTGTCTATCCTAGCTTATCTAATGGGAATGCTGATTTACAGACGTTTTCCCCATCCATTGACAACGCCCTTGCTTTTGTCAGCTGTTTTCATTATCATCTTTCTAAAGGTGACGGGAATTTCTTACCAAGATTACTACCAAGGTGGGGTTTATCTGAACAACTTGATTGTCCCATCGACTGTTGCTCTAGGGATTCCCCTTTATAAGAGTTTTCACTTGATGAAGCACCATGCTCGGAGTATTCTCTTTGGTAGTCTGTTAGCGGTAGTTGTCAATACCTCTTTCACAGCCCTTGTGGCTAAGATTTTTGGCATGGACTTTTTCCTAGCCATTTCTCTCTTTCCTAAGTCAGTGACAACCGCCATGGCAGTGGGAATTACAGAAAAATTGCAAGGTCTGACTACTGTGACCTTGGTCGTTGTAGTGGCGACTGGGATTTTAACCAGTGTCATCGGCCCAACCCTTTTGAAGTGGTTGAAAATAGACGATCCAGTAGCTGTTGGTCTTTCCCTTGGTGGAACAGGTCACGCAGTTGGAACGGGAACAGCCTTTCGATACGGCTCTGTAGCAGGAGCTATGGGTGGCTTAGCTATCGGTGTTACCGGTATTCTCTATGTCTTTGTCAGTCCTATCGTAGCCAGTTTGATATTGAGTTAAATCAAAACCCAGCTGTTTAGCTGGGCATTTTTTATTGCAAATTAACCTTGTTTTTCAAAATGTGATAAGTTCCTAGATAGTAGATGGCTATAAGAATAACTTCTTCCAGAATAGTCATGATAATGCCCATCTGGAACTGATCAGCTCCTCCTGTGGTTGATGGGAAGTAGAAACCAGGGTTAGAACGATAGAAGAGTTCAATAAAGCCAACGACGATTTGGATACCAATGTAGGCTACAATTGACAGTGCGGTACGGTATTCATTGAAAAGCTGTCCAATGGAAATAGCCAAGTAGATGCAGAGGATTCCAGAAATAGTATTTAGTAGGAACGATACCCCCATAAGAGAGAGTTGAGGAAGATGTGTTTCTATAAATGGAATCAAGTCAGAAGTTGCAAACCAATCTGGAGCCGTTAGAGTCAGAACAATAAAAGCACTTAGAGCTAGTACAGCAGTGCTGACAATAGACCAGATAAAGGCACCGACTAGTTTAGCTGTGATGATATAGTGTTCAGAAACTGGCAAGGTTAAAGTCAGATAGCCTTGTCGGTCATAGACACTACCTTTGAAGCGTTTAATGATTAAGAAAATGGTGGAAATCCCCAGTGTAATCATCACCCCCCCAAAGACAGTAGCTAGAAAAATGAGTAGGACAGGTTGGCTTTCTTTGACAGGCAGATGGTTATAGGTCTGTGCTTGTATCCCGATAAGGGCAGAAAGGATGAGTACGGCAGCGTAGAGGGCTAAATACCACTTGTTAACATTTTTAAATTCGTAGCGAACTAAATTCCAAAACATAATAATCTCCTTTGCTTAGGCCTTAAATTCCTGACGGAAGAGTTGGTCAATGGATTCACCTGACTCATAGCGAATGTCATCTACATTTCCTTGACGGACGACTTTTCCGTCCTTAAGGAAGACAATTTCATCCAAGATTGGCTCGATATCAGAAATCAAGTGGGTAGAAATCAAAACGGTAGAAGTTGGTGAGTAGTTATTGATAATGGTATTGAGGATATAATCGCGGGCTGCTGGATCCACCCCACCAATGGGTTCGTCTAGAACGTAGAGACGAGCATCACGGCTCATAACCAAAATCAGTTGTACCTTTTCCTTATTCCCTTTTGATAATTTCTTGAGACGACTATTTTCATCAATACCTAGGTCTGCAAGCAGATGATGGGCGCGTTCAAGATTGAAATCTTTATAGAAGGTCTTGAAGTAGGTTAGGGCTTCTTTGACCTTCATTTGCTCATTGAGATAGGTCGTATCTGGCAAATAAGCTACGATGGCCTTGGTTGCTGGACTTGGTTCCATGTCGTTGATAAGGACGCGTCCTTGATCTGGTTGTAAGAGGCCATTGATGAGTTTAATCAAGGTTGTTTTTCCTGAGCCGTTTGGACCAAGGAGACCAACGATTTTTCCAGCTGGGATGTCAAGGGAAACATTTTCAAGGGCTGGGGTTGCTCCATAAGATTTGGATACATTTTCAAATGCTAGTAATGACATAGGCTTAAACTCCTTTAATATAATCGCCGACTACGCCTGGTAGTTCTTCTTTTTCATAGCCAAAATGGGTCATGGAGGAAACGAAGTGTTCCAATTCTTCTTCTGATAATTGTTTGCGTGATTGGGCGATTAGCTCCTTATCCTCAGTTACAAACCGTCCAGTTGTTCGCTTGCTGTAGACAAATCCTTCTCGTTCAAGATCTGACAAGGCTCTTTGGATGGTGTTTGGATTGACACCGGCCTCGCTTGCTAGCTCTCTCACAGTTGGAAGTTGTTGATTGGGTTCTAGTGTATGGGAAACAATCTGAAGCTTGATTTTCTCCATAATCTGTAAATAAATGGGTTTTTTGTTGTCAAATGTCCAGGACATCTTGGTCTCCTTTCTTTTATCCTTTTGTCTTAATTAAATAATACAACAAAACAAAAAACTTGTCAAGCAAAAAGAAGAATTGTTTTGGGAATCGCTTAAAAAATGGTATAATGAAAAGAAAACGATAAGGAGGGAAAGGATGCGTTGTCCAAAATGTGGGGCTACCAAGTCAAGTGTTATCGATAGTCGCCAAGCAGAAGAAGGGAACACCATTCGTAGAAGACGTGAGTGCGACGAATGCCAGCACCGTTTTACAACCTACGAGCGGGTAGAAGAAAGAACCTTAGTAGTTGTTAAAAAAGATGGCACACGGGAACAATTCTCCAGAGATAAAATCTTTAATGGGATTATCCGCTCAGCTCAGAAACGTCCTGTGTCAAGTGATGAAATCAACATGGTAGTCAATCGTATCGAACAGAAACTCCGTGGTCGAAATGAAAATGAAATTCAAAGTGAGGACATTGGTTCACTCGTCATGGAGGAGTTGGCTGAATTGGACGAGATTACCTATGTGCGTTTTGCCAGTGTCTATCGTAGTTTTAAGGATGTCAGTGAGCTAGAGAGCTTGCTCCAACAAATCACCCAGTCCTCTAAAAAGAAAAAGGAAAGATAAATGAAGCCAATTGACCGTTTTTCTTATCTAAAGAATAATCGGGTGTCGCAAGATACCTCATCTCTGGTACAGTGCTACCTCCCGATTATCGGTCAGGAGGCACTGAGCCTTTATCTTTATACAATCAGTTTTTGGGATAATGGAAGAAAGGAATACCTCTTTTCAAGTATTCTCAACCATCTCAACTTTGGGATGGATAGACTGCTAAAATCCTTGAAAATCCTATCTGCTTTCAATCTCTTAACCCTCTATCAAAATGGGGAAGTTTATCAGCTAGCCCTCCATGCTCCTCTATCTAGTCAAGACTTCTTGGAGCATCCTGTTTATCGCAGACTTTTGGAGAAAAAGATTGGCGATGCAGCGGTGGAGGATTTGAAAGTTGAAAGTTCTGACGGTGAAGAAATACCTGTCTCACTCAATCAAGTCTTTCCAGATTTGGCAGAACTGGGAAGTCAAGAAGACCTTGGTCCCAAGAAGAAAGTGGTCAATGATTTTGACTTAGACCATTTTCGTCAACTTATGGCTCGAGATGGGCTTCGCTTTGCGGATGAGCAGTCCGATGTCTTAAACCTCTTTGCCATTGCTGAGGAGAAGAAATGGACTTGGTTTGAGACTTATCAATTGGCCAAGTCAACAGCTGTTTCCCAGGTTATTTCAACCAAACGTATGCGGGAAAAAATTGCTCAAAAACCTGTTTCCTCTGACTTTAGTCCTAAGGAAACGACCATTATCAAGGAAGCAAAAAGTAAGACTGCCCTGCAGTTCTTGGCAGAAATCAAGCAAACACGCAAGGGAACCATTACCCAAACAGAAAGAGAACTCTTGCAACAAATGGCTGGCTTGGGCTTACTGGACGAAGTTATTAATATCATTCTCTTGTTGACCTTTAACAAGGTAGATTCGGCAAATATCAATGAGAAATATGCCATGAAGGTAGCAAATGACTATGCCTATCAAAAGGTTCATTCGGCAGAAGAGGCAGTCTTGCGCATCCGTGAGCGAGGACAGAAGAATCAGGCTCAAAAAAGCAGTAAACCCAGTCCTACCAAGTCCAATGTACCTAAGTGGAGTAATCCAGATTATAAAAATGAAACCAGTGAGGAAACTCGTCTGGAATTAGAGCGTAAGAAACAAGAACTATTAGCTCGATTAGAAAAAGGAGGAGATTAGATGGAAAGTGTCGGAGACGTACTCAAACGTCAACCTAGCCGTTTTCATTATCAAGATTTGGTCCAGAAAATCATGAAGGACCCTGATGTTGCGGCCTTTATCCAGCAAGAATCCCTGACTCCAGAGGAATTAAATCGCAGTATCTCCAAGTTTAATCAGTACATCACCGAGCGTGACAAATTTCTCCGTGGGGATACGGATTATATTGCCAAAGGCTACAAGCCGATTTTGGTTATGAATCATGGCTATGCAGATGTTTCATATGAAGAAACTCCTGAGCTAATCGCGGCTGAAAAAGAAGCGGCTATTAAGAACCGTCTCAAGTTAATCAATCTGCCAGCCAGTCTCAAGAAAGCTAGTTTGGCTCAAGTTGATTTGGATGATTTGGGACGCTTGCCAGTTTTTGAAAAGCTATTAGCCTTCGTGGAGCAATATCCAGCTATTCGAAAAGGTCTTTACTTGTATGGAGACTTTGGTGTGGGCAAAAGTTTCATGGTGGCTGCCCTAGCCCATGATTTATCAGAAAAACGTGGTGTTTCCTCCACTCTCCTCCACTATCCTAGCTTTGTCATTGATGTTAAAAATGCTATCGGTGATGGTAATGTCAAGACCTTGGTAGATGAGATTAAATTGTCTGAAGTCCTGATTTTAGATGATATTGGTGCCGAGCAATCAACAGCTTGGGTACGTGATGAAATCCTGCAGGTCATTCTCCAATATCGGATGCAGGAAAATTTACCGACCTTTTTCACATCCAACTTCAACTTTGAAGATTTGGAGCTGCATTTCGCTAAAGGGAAGCATGGAAATGACGAAACCTGGGAAGCTAGACGGGTCATGGAACGCATCCGTTATTTGGCTGAGGAGACTCGTTTAGAAGGAGTGAACCGTCGATGACAGAAACAATCAAATTAATGAAGGCTCATACTTCAGTGCGCAGGTTTAAAGAGCAAGCCCTTCCTAAGGAAGACTTGACTGAAATCCTGACAGCAGCCCAAATGGCCTCGTCTTGGAAGAATTTCCAATCCTACTCTGTGATTGTGGTACGAAGTCAAGAAAAGAAAGAGACTTTATATGAATTGGTGCCTCAAGAAGCCATTCGCCAGTCAGCTGTTTTCCTTCTCTTTATCGGAGATTTGAACCGTGCAGAAAAGGGAGCACGACTCCATACGGATACCTTCCAACCCCAAGGTGTGGAAGGTCTCTTGATTAGTTCGGTCGATGCGGCCCTTGCTGGTCAAAATGCCCTGCTGGCAGCTGAAAGTTTGGGCTATGGAGGTGTCATCATTGGTTTGGTACGGTACAAGTCAGAAGAAGTGGCAGAGCTCTTTAACCTGCCTGACTACACCTATCCTGTCTTTGGGATGGCACTAGGTGTGCCAAATCAAGAACATGAAGTCAAACCTCGCTTGCCATTGCATCAAGTGGTATTTGAGGAAGAATACCGAGAACAGTCAACTGATGCAATCCAAGCTTATGACCGTGTACAGGCGGACTATGCTGGTTCGCGTGCGACCACAAGCTGGAGTCAGCGTCTAGCAGAACAGTTTGGTCAAGCTGAACCAAGCTCAACTAGAAAAAATCTTGAACAGAAGAAGTTATTGTAGAAAGTGAGAAATTATGGCCCTACCAACTATTGCCATTGTAGGACGTCCCAATGTTGGGAAATCAACCCTATTTAATCGGATCGCTGGTGAGCGAATCTCCATTGTAGAAGATGTCGAAGGAGTGACACGTGACCGTATCTATGCAACGGGTGAGTGGCTCAATCGCTCTTTTAGCATGATTGATACAGGAGGAATCGATGATGTCGATGCTCCTTTTATGGAACAAATCAAGCACCAGGCAGAAATTGCCATGGAAGAAGCAGATGTTATCGTCTTTGTCGTGTCTGGTAAGGAAGGGATTACTGATGCAGACGAATACGTAGCCCGTAAGCTTTATAAGACCCACAAACCAGTTATCCTCGCGGTTAACAAGGTGGACAACCCTGAGATGCGAAATGATATCTATGATTTCTATGCCCTCGGTTTGGGTGAACCACTGCCAATCTCATCTGTCCATGGTATCGGTACAGGGGATGTGCTAGACGCTATTGTAGAAAATCTTCCAAATGAATATGAAGAAGAAAACCCAGATGTGATTAAGTTTAGCTTGATTGGTCGTCCTAACGTTGGAAAATCAAGCTTGATCAATGCTATTTTGGGAGAAGACCGTGTCATTGCTAGTCCTGTTGCTGGAACAACGCGTGACGCTATTGATACCCACTTTACAGATACAGATGGTCAAGAGTTTACCATGATTGATACGGCTGGTATGCGTAAATCTGGTAAGGTTTATGAAAATACTGAGAAATACTCAGTCATGCGTGCCATGCGTGCTATTGACCGTTCAGATGTGGTCTTGATGGTCATCAATGCGGAAGAAGGTATTCGTGAATACGATAAGCGTATTGCAGGATTTGCCCATGAAGCTGGTAAAGGGATGATTATCGTGGTCAACAAGTGGGATACACTTGAAAAAGACAACCACACTATGAAAAACTGGGAAGAAGATATCCGTGAGCAGTTCCAATATCTACCTTACGCACCGATTATCTTTGTATCAGCTTTGACCAAGCAACGTCTCCACAAACTTCCTGAGATGATCAAGCAAATCAGCGAAAGTCAAAATACACGTATTCCATCAGCCGTCTTGAACGATGTGATTATGGATGCTATTGCCATTAACCCAACACCGACAGACAAAGGGAAACGTCTCAAGATTTTCTATGCTACCCAAGTGGCAACCAAACCACCGACCTTTGTTATCTTTGTCAACGAAGAAGAACTCATGCACTTTTCTTACCTGCGTTTCTTGGAAAATCAAATCCGCAAGGCCTTTGTCTTTGAAGGAACACCGATTCATCTCATCGCAAGAAAACGTAAATAAAAAAGCAGAATCTGGAATGACATTTCCAGATTTTTTTGATAAAATGAAGTTGAAGAAAGCGCTATCAAAAAGAGGTGTTGATGATGGAACATTTGTTTAAATTGTTAATCTTATTACCCTGTTTTTACTTTTTCAGCTGGATTGAAAAGGCCAACAGAGATAGTAAATTTTTCCCAATTTTTTACTATTTTTACTGGATTTACATCACCCTCTATGCTCTTTTTAGCCTTGCTTGGACAGTTTTTTCAGTCTTGTTTTTCAATATCCTATTGAGAAATGTGGCAGACATCAAGTCTTGGGGCATTTGGTTTCTTTTTATTCTGCTAGCTATTGGTCTGAATAGGTTAACTTATTTCTGTTTCAAAAAAATGCTTCGCTTGAGGCGAGAACTCGGGAAGTCTAAAGCGGGGAGAATTGATTTATATTGGTAATAACATTTAATAGAACGAAACTAAAGAAAACAATTTTAAAGAGGAGGTGTCGATGATGAAACTGTCGTTTAATTGGTTTAATTTGATACTCTTATTTCCTTGTTTATATTTTTTCTATTGGATAGACAATGCTGACAGAAACAGTAAAATTTTCCCCATCTTCTACTATTTTTACTGGATTTATATTTCCCTTTTAGCTCTGTTTAGCTTGGATATGACAATTTTTTCATTCTTATTTTTCCCTTTTGTTCTAAATCATGAATCAGATGCTAGTGCTTGGGGTGTTTGGTTGCTTTTGATAGTCTTATCTCTAGGTAGTGACTGGTTAGACTATATCTGTTTCAAAAAAATGTTTCGCTTGAGACGGGAACTAGGGAAGTCTAAAGGTGGAAGGCATTGATTTATATTGATAATAACATTTAATAGAACGAAACTAAAGAAAACAATTTTAAAGAGGAGGTGTCGATGATGAAACTGTCGTTTAATTGGTTTAATTTGATACTTTTATTTCCTTGTTTATATTTTTTCTATTGGATAGACAATGCTGACAGAAACAGTAAAATTTTCCCCATCTTCTACTATTTTTACTGGATTTATATTTCCCTTTTAGCTCTGCTTAGCATGGATATGACAATTTTTTCATTCTTATTTTTCCCTTTTGTTCTAAATCATGTATCAGATGCTAGTGATTGGGGTGTTTGGTTGCTTTTGATAGTCTTATCTCTAGGCAGTGACTGGTTGGACTATATCTTTTTCAAAAAAATGTTTCGCTTGAGACGGGAACTAGGGAAGTCTAAAGGTGGAAGGCATTGATTTATATGGTTTTTATTGATAGGAGGTGGCTTATGGAACATCTAAAATCATTTATTACACGCTATTCTAAAGTCTATATTGGTTTAGTTCTGCTTATCTGGATTGCTTTCTTCTTTCTTCCTTGGGGCAGTCCGATTCTGGGGGGAAAGATTGACCTCTTCAGCATACAGAAAGTCTTGCTAGTTTTTGGCATTCTGTCCATTTTGATGGCCTTGCTGTCCAAGAAAGTCAGTCTCTTTGTTTTTGGACTCATCTGCTGTCTTTCTTTATGGATTAACCTATTTATCCTATTTGCGATTTTGCCGATTTTTGGCAATTAAAGTATCATAAAAGTCAGAGAGGTTAGCTTGGAAACTAGCCTCTTTTTCCTTTTCAAAATGGGGATTCTTCCTTGAAAATAATCAGTAATTGTGCTAAAATTAAAAGAACATTCTAAAATATTCGGAATTTAAAGTAAGGAAAAACATGGCTAATATTTTAAAAACAATTATCGAAAATGATAAAGGAGAAATCCGTCGTCTGGAAAAGATGGCTGATAAGGTTTTCAAATACGAAGACCAAATGGCTGCTTTGAGTGACGACCAACTAAAAGCAAAAACAGTTGAATTTAAAGAACGTTATCAAAATGGAGAATCACTGGATTCATTGCTTTATGAAGCATTTGCGGTTGTCCGTGAGGGTGCCAAACGTGTCCTAGGCCTCTTCCCATATAAGGTTCAGGTTATGGGGGGAATTGTCCTTCACCATGGTGACGTGCCAGAGATGCGTACAGGGGAAGGGAAAACCTTGACTGCGACCATGCCGGTATACCTCAATGCCCTTTCAGGTAAAGGGGTCCACGTAGTTACGGTCAATGAATACCTATCTGAACGTGATGCGACTGAGATGGGTGAATTGTACTCATGGCTTGGCTTGTCAGTAGGAATTAACTTGGCTGCCAAATCTCCAATGGAGAAAAAAGAAGCCTATGAGTGTGATATCACTTACTCAACCAACTCAGAAATCGGATTTGACTACCTTCGTGACAACATGGTTGTTCGCGCTGAAAACATGGTACAACGTCCGCTTAACTATGCTTTGGTCGATGAGGTTGACTCAATCTTGATTGACGAGGCGCGTACACCTTTGATTGTATCAGGTGCTAACGCTGTTGAAACCAGTCAGCTCTACCACATGGCAGACCACTACGTAAAATCTTTGGACAAAGACGACTACATCATCGATGTGCAGTCTAAGACTATTGGTTTGTCTGATTCAGGGATTGATAAGGCTGAAAGCTACTTCAAACTTGAAAATCTCTATGATATCGAAAACGTAGCTCTTACTCACTTTATTGATAACGCCCTTCGTGCCAACTACATCATGCTTCTCGATATTGACTATGTGGTGAGCGAAGAGCAAGAAATCTTGATTGTTGACCAATTTACGGGTCGTACTATGGAAGGTCGTCGTTATTCTGATGGATTGCACCAAGCCATTGAAGCTAAAGAAGGTGTGCCAATTCAGGATGAAACCAAGACATCTGCCTCAATCACTTACCAAAATCTTTTCCGTATGTATAAGAAATTGTCTGGTATGACGGGTACAGGTAAGACTGAGGAAGAAGAATTCCGTGAAATCTACAATATTCGTGTTATTCCAATCCCAACAAACCGTCCTGTTCAACGTATTGACCATCCAGACCTACTTTTTGCTAGCATTGAAGCTAAGTTTAAAGCGGTTGTTGAAGACGTTAAGGCTCGTTACCAAAAAGGTCAGCCTGTCTTGGTTGGTACAGTAGCGGTTGAAACCAGTGACTACATTTCTAAGAAATTGGTCGCGGCAGGTGTTCCTCACGAAGTCTTGAATGCTAAAAACCACTATAAAGAAGCCCAAATTATCATGAATGCTGGTCAACGTGGTGCTGTTACCATCGCAACCAACATGGCTGGTCGTGGTACTGATATCAAGCTTGGTGAAGGGGTTCGCGAATTAGGTGGACTTTGTGTGATTGGTACAGAACGTCATGAAAGCCGTCGTATCGATAACCAGCTTCGTGGACGTTCAGGTCGTCAAGGAGACCCAGGTGAGTCACAATTCTACCTATCTCTTGAAGATGACTTGATGAAACGTTTTGGTTCTGAACGCTTGAAGGGAATCTTTGAACGCTTGAACATGTCTGAAGAGGCCATTGAGTCTCGTATGTTGACACGTCAGGTTGAAGCAGCACAAAAACGTGTCGAAGGAAATAACTACGATACTCGCAAACAAGTCCTTCAATACGATGACGTCATGCGTGAACAACGTGAGATTATCTACGCTCAACGTTACGACGTCATCACTGCAGATCGTGACTTGGCACCTGAAATTCATTCTATGATCAAACGCACGATTGGTCGTGTCGTTGATGGTCATGCGCGTGCCAAACAAGATGAAAAACTAGAAGCAATTTTGAACTTTGCTAAGTACAACTTGCTTCCTGAAGATTCTATTTCTGTTGAAGACTTGTCAGGCTTGTCTGATAAGGCTATTAAGGAAGAACTCTTCCAACGTGCCTTGCAAGTTTACGATAGTCAGGTTTCAAAACTACGCGATGAAGAAGCAGTTAAAGAATTCCAAAAAGTCTTGATTCTACGAGTGGTGGATAACAAGTGGACAGATCATATCGATGCCCTTGATCAATTGCGTAACGCGGTTGGACTTCGTGGCTATGCTCAGAACAACCCTGTTGTTGAGTATCAGGCAGAAGGTTTCCGTATGTTTAATGACATGATTGGTTCGATTGAGTTTGATGTGACACGCTTGATGATGAAAGCCCAAATTCATGAACAAGAAAGACCACAAGCAGAACACCATATCAGTACAACAGCGACTCGTAATATCGCTGCCCACCAAGCAAATATGCCAGAAGATTTGGATTTGAGCCAGATTGGGCGGAATGAACTTTGCCCATGTGGTTCTGGTAAGAAGTTTAAAAACTGTCACGGAAAAAGACAATAAAATGAGATAGTTTAGAGGCGGATACCTTGTGAAAAGTAAATTTTTACCTGGTATCCGTTTGCTTTATAAGGAGATGAGTTATGGTATTTACAGCAAAAAGTCCTAAAATTAATATTGAAGAAGTTCGTGCCTTATCAAAATTGGAAGGCCAAGCTTTGGAGAGAAAATCACAGCGCGATCAAGAGCTAGAAGCCATTATACGTGGAGAAGATCAGCGAATTCTCTTGGTAATCGGGCCATGCTCATCTGACAATGAAGAAGCTGTTCTTGAGTACGCTAAGCGTTTGGCAGTTTTGCAAGAAGAAGTAGCAGACCGTATCTTTATGGTTATGCGTGTTTACACTGCCAAACCTCGTACCAACGGAGATGGCTATAAGGGCTTGATTCACCAGCCTAACGCGACAGAAGCGCCTAGTCTCATCAACGGAATCAAAGCCGTGCGCCATCTTCACTATCGTGTTATCACAGAAACAGGCATGACAACAGCTGATGAAATGCTTTATCCTGAAAATCTTCCGCTTGTAGATGATTTGATTTCTTACATGGCAGTTGGTGCTCGTTCGGTTGAAGACCAGCAACACCGCTTTGTGGCTAGTGGAGCAGATTTTGCGACTGGGTTTAAAAATCCAACCTCTGGAAATCTCAATGTTATGTTTAATGGGATTTATGCTGCTCAAAACAAACAAAGTTTCCTTTTCCTAGGAAAAGAAGTGGAAACAACTGGGAATCCGCTTTCGCACGCCATTCTTCGTGGAGCGATTAATGAGTATGGGAAGAATATTCCCAACTACTATTATGACAATTTGATGGATACCATTGCCCAGTATGAGAAAATGGGCTTGGAAAATCCCTTTATCATCGTGGATACCAATCATGACAACTCTGGTAAGCAATATATGGACCAGATTCGAATTGTCCGCCAGACCTTAATTAATCGTGATTGGAATGAAAAAATCAAGCAGTACGTTCGTGGCTTTATGATTGAGTCTTATCTAGAAGACGGCCGTCAAAACGAACCAGAAGTATTTGGCAAGTCGATCACAGACCCTTGCCTTGGCTGGGAAAATACGGAAGCCCTTGTCAGAGAAATCTACCAAACGCTAGGAGAATAAGATGGCATTTATTGAAAAAGGTCAAGAAATCGATATTGAAGCAATTAAGGCAGAAACCCAATTGTCTGCGGAAGCCTTGCGACTAAAGGAGCGCCGTGATAGAGAATTGGCAGACATTATTTCAGGAGAAGATGACCGTATCCTTTTGGTGATTGGCCCTTGCTCTTCTGATAATGAAGAGGCTGTCTTGGAATATGCCCGCCGTTTATCAGCCTTGCAAAAGAAGGTAGCGGACAAGATTTTCATGGTTATGCGTGTTTATACTGCTAAACCTCGTACTAACGGAGACGGCTATAAAGGTTTGGTTCACCAACCAGATACTTCTAAGGCTCCAAGTTTGATCAACGGCTTGCAGGCTGTGCGCCAGTTGCATTACCGCGTGATTACAGAGACTGGTTTGACAACGGCAGATGAGATGCTTTATCCGTCAAATCTGGTCTTGGTAGATGATTTGGTCAGCTACCATGCTGTGGGGGCTCGTTCTGTGGAAGACCAAGAGCACCGTTTTGTGGCCTCAGGAATTGATGCACCAGTGGGGATGAAAAATCCAACCTCTGGAAATTTGGGTGTCATGTTTAATGGCATCTATGCCGCTCAAAATAAACAGACCTTCCTTTTCCATGGGCAAGAAGTTGAGACTTCAGGAAATCCCTTGGCCCATGTCATCCTTCGTGGGGCAGTTAATGAATATGGGAAAAATGAGCCTAACTTTTACTATGAAACTTTGCTAAATGCCATTGAACGTTATGAGACCATGGGACTTGAAAATCCTTTTATCCTTATTGACACCAACCATGATAATTCTGGCAAGCAATATATGGAGCAGATTCGAATTGTTCGCCAGACCTTGCAAAATCGTGATTGGAATGAGAAGATTAAAAAGACAGTTCGAGGCTTTATGATTGAATCTTACCTAGCAGATGGTCGTCAAAATCAACCAGAGGTCTTTGGTTGCTCTATTACCGATCCTTGCCTAGGTTGGGAAAATACAGAGGCCTTGGTAGAAGAAATCTATGCTACCTTAACAAAATAAGTGAAAAGGATGGAGTTGGGGGAATCTCAACTCCTTTTGATGAGAATGATAGTTGGACACGGAATTGACATCGAAGAATTGGCTTCGATAGAAAGCGCAGTTACACGACATGAAGGATTTGCTAAGCGCGTGCTGACCGCTAAGGAAATGGAACGGTTTAACAGTCTTAAAGGGCGCAGACAAATCGAATATTTGGCTGGTCGCTGGTCGGCTAAAGAAGCCTTTTCCAAGGCCATGGGAACTGGTATTGGAAAGCTCAGTTTTCAGGATTTGGAAGTCTTGAACAATGAATGCGGGGCGCCTTATTTTAGTCAGTCACCATTTTCAGGAAAGATTTGGCTGTCTATCAGCCATACAGATCAGTTTGTGACAGCCAGTGTCATTTTGGAGGAAAATCATGAAAGCTAGTCCACATAGACCAACCAAGGCTCTGATTCATCTGGGAGCTATTCGACAAAATATTCAGCAAATGGGGGCTCATATCCCTCAAGGAACGCTCAAGTGGGCTGTGGTCAAGGCCAATGCCTATGGACATGGAGCTGTTGCCGTTGCCAAGGCGATTCAAGATGATGTTGATGGCTTTTGCGTTTCTAATATCGATGAAGCCATTGAACTCAGACAAGCCGGACTCAGCAAACGAATCCTCATTTTAGGAGTTTCTGAGCTAGAAACTGTTGCTCTAGCTAAAGAATACGATATCACCTTGACTGTGGCTGGACTGGAGTGGATTCAAGTACTCTTAGATAAGGAATCAGACTTAACTGAATTGACAGTTCACCTCAAGATTGACTCAGGAATGGGACGGATTGGTTTTCGAGAGGCTAGTGAAGTTGAACAGGCTCAAGACTTGCTCCAACAACACGGTGCTCGTGTTGAAGGAATTTTTACCCACTTTGCTACTGCAGATGAAGCATCAGATACCTACTTTAATAAGCAGTTAGAACGCTTTAAAGCTATTTTGGCTAATATGAAGGAAGTTCCAGATTTGGTTCATGCTAGCAATTCTGCAACGACTCTTTGGCATGCAGAGACTGTTTTTAACGCCGTTCGTATGGGAGATGCCATGTATGGTCTCAATCCAAGTGGAGAGGTCTTGGACTTGCCTTATGACTTGCTTCCAGCCTTGACCTTGGAGTCTGCTTTAGTCCATGTCAAGACAGTTCCAGCTGGAGCTTGTATGGGCTACGGAGCAACCTATCAGGCAGATAGCGAGCAAGTCATTGCGACCGTTCCAATCGGCTATGCGGATGGTTGGACACGAGACATGCAGAATTTCTCCGTCTTGGTAGATGGCCAAGCCTGCCCAATCGTAGGCAGGGTTTCGATGGACCAAATCACCATTCGTCTGCCTAAGCCTTATCCGCTAGGAACCAAGGTAACTTTGATTGGTTCTAACGGGGGCAAGGAAATCACAGCTACTCAGGTAGCGACCTACCGTGGGACTATTAACTATGAGGTAGTTTGTCTTCTCAGCGACCGCATTCCGAGAGAATATGATTAGAAAAGAAAGGAGTGGAGCATGAATCTACATCAACCCTTGCATGTCTTACCTGGTGTGGGACCAAAGTCAGCAGAAAAATACGCCAAACTAGGAATTGAAAATTTGCAAGATCTCTTGCTCTACTTTCCTTTCCGTTATGAAGATTTCAAGACCAAGCAAGTATTGGAAATAGAAGACGGTGAAAAGGCAGTCCTATCTGGCCAGGTAGTGACTCCTGCCAGTGTTCAGTATTATGGTTTCAAACGCAATCGCCTGCGTTTTAGCCTCAAGCAGGGAGAAGTTGTTTTTGCGGTAAATTTCTTTAATCAGCCCTATCTGGCTGATAAGATAGAGTTGGGAGCAACCCTTGCTGTCTTTGGAAAATGGGACCGTGCCAAGGCCAGTCTGACAGGGATGAAAGTTCTGGCTCAGGTGGAAGATGACCTCCAGCCAGTCTATCGTCTGGCTCAAGGAATCAGTCAGGCAAGTCTGGTCAAAGTCATCAAGGCGGCCTTTGATCAGGGGCTGGACCTCTTAATAGAAGAAAATCTTCCCCAGTCCTTGCTGGACAAATACAAACTCATGTCCCGTTGTCAGGCTGTTCGTGCCATGCATTTTCCCAAGGATTTGGCAGAATACAAGCAGGCCCTTCGCCGTATCAAGTTTGAGGAACTCTTTTATTTCCAAATGCAATTGCAGACCCTCAAGTCTGAAAACAGAGTTCAGGGGAGCGGTCTGGTTCTGAATTGGTCTAAGGAAAAGGTGACAGCAGTCAAGGAAAGCCTTCCTTTTACCCTGACCCCAGCTCAAGAAAAGAGTTTGCAGGAAATTTTGATCGACATGAAGTCCGACCATCACATGAATCGTCTCCTGCAAGGGGATGTGGGGAGCGGAAAAACGGTGGTCGCTGGCTTGGCCATGTTTGCGGCGGTGACGGCTGGCTATCAGGCAGCCCTCATGGTGCCGACAGAGATTCTAGCAGAGCAGCATTTTGAGAGTTTACAGAACCTCTTTCCAGACTTGAAACTGGCTCTTTTGACAGGTTCCTTGAAAGCTGCAGAAAAGAGAGAAGTCTTGGAGACCATTGCCAAGGGTGAGGCTGATTTGATTATCGGAACTCACGCTCTGATTCAGGATGGGGTGGATTATGCTCGCCTTGGCTTGATTATTATTGATGAGCAGCACCGTTTTGGTGTGGGGCAAAGGCGTATTTTACGGGAAAAAGGCGACAATCCAGATGTACTCATGATGACGGCGACTCCCATACCGCGAACCTTGGCCATCACAGCATTTGGCGATATGGATGTTTCCATTATCGACCAAATGCCAGCAGGACGAAAACCTATTGTGACACGCTGGATCAAGCATGAGCAACTACCACAGGTCTTGACTTGGTTAGAGGGGGAAATCCAAAAAGGTTCTCAAGCCTATGTCATCTCTCCCTTGATTGAAGAATCAGAAGCTCTGGATTTGAAAAATGCCATTGCCTTATCAGAGGAGTTGACAGCTCATTTTGCAGGAAAGGCTCAAGTGGCTCTTTTACATGGTAAGATGAAGAGTGATGAAAAAGACCAGATAATGCAGGATTTCAAAGAGAGAAAGACGGATATTCTAGTTTCAACGACGGTTATTGAGGTTGGGGTTAATGTTCCAAATGCGACGGTCATGATTATCATGGATGCCGATCGCTTCGGTCTCAGCCAGCTTCACCAGCTTAGAGGTCGTGTGGGTCGGGGGGACAAGCAGTCCTATGCTGTTCTCGTTGCTAATCCTAAGACGGATTCTGGGAAAGACCGCATGCGCATCATGACAGAAACCACTAATGGATTTGTCCTTGCGGAGGAAGACTTGAAAATGCGGGGTTCGGGTGAGATTTTTGGAACCAGACAGTCAGGCCTTCCAGAGTTCCAAGTGGCTGATATTATCGAAGATTTTCCGATTTTAGAAGAAGCCAGAAAAGTTGCTAGTTATATTAGCTCGATAGAAGGTTGGCAAGAGGATCCGGAATGGCGCATGATTGCCCTTCATTTGGAGAAGAAAGAACATTTAGATTAATACTCTTCGAAAATCAAATTCAAACCACGTCAGCTTCGCCTTGCCGTACTCAAGTACTGCCTACGGCTAGCTTTCTAGTTTGCTCTTTGATTTTCATTGAGTATAAGCTTTCTATAAGGAAATCTTAAGCTAGCTTTCAGGTTTGGTCCTTATACTAGAGTCATCAAAAAGAAACGAGGACTCTCACATGACAGTAACGATTAAAGTAAATTACCAAACCACTTTCCAGAAGAAAGAAGCAACAAAATAAGATTGAACAGGAGAAAAAGGGCGGAAATGCTCTTTTTTTGTTTCTAAAAGCACAATTTATTGAATCTAAAATAGCACACTGCGGATTCTAAAAAAATTCTAGAAATTATAGTAGATTGAATCCGAAATAGTTCACCGAGTTTTCTAAAACATTGCTAGAAATTAGCTTGAATTCCGCAATCAATTTGTTCAGTTTTTATTTCATTTAACTATAATTTGACTTTCCTAATTTCTTTGTTCATATCTTATTTCAATACACCATATCTTACTATTTCAGAGCCCGCATCTAGCATAACTAAAAAAACAGATTCTTCCATCTATTACGGAAAAATCTGTCATTGATTTAATGATTTACAAAAACTCCAACCACGGTTTGCGAATGCTATCCTTGCTGGTTTCTCTATATTTTTTTAGTTCTAAGAACGCCATCTTGACTAGATGGTTTTCTTGACCGTTATCTGTGATTGTCTTAATCTTTCAATAACGCCTCAAACTCAGCGACAGTCATACCCAATTGATCACTTGCAAATTCGGAAGTTAAAACATGTTGGTGTACCATATCCAGAAATGCAAGAAGTTTCCCTTCTTCCCTTCCTTCAACTTTTCCACGCTCCAGTCCCTGTTCAAGACCACGTTCCAACCCCTGTTCAATCCCTTCTGCCCTAGCAGTTTCCAAGGAATAATCATGAGCCAATAATGCCTGTTCTTCACGCATACGTAGTTGACTAAACATTTTCCTGTCCTCCTCGGACCAGCTCTTGTAGTCTAGCAGTTGGTCTGCCTGGCTGATGGCTCGCTCGGGTTGCTGGGTAAAGGGTTTATTCCCGAAAAACTCCAACCACGGTTTACGAACCTCGTCTTTGCTGGTTTCTCTGTATTTTTTTAATTCCAAGAACGCCATCTTGACTAGATGGTTTTCTTGACCGTTATTTGTGATGGTTAAGACCTCACCTGTCGTATCCTCTCGCATACTAAAACTGTGAAAGGCTAAATCATCCTGAAAGTAGTTGCTGTCCACAATTGCAATGGAGTAAACAGGAGCGATATGCTTGTAACTCTGGTGGGTGTCACCTTCACGTTGGCGAATTTTCTCAAGATTCTGATTGACCTGACTACATAGATAAGCCCACAAGCGATTGATGAAAAAATTCTGATGATGTACTTGTATTTCGATAATAACCTGTGTTCCATTGTCCAACTCTGCCAAAACGTCTATACTAGTGTAAAAATCCTGAGCCGAGTACGGCAAGGAAGGTAGTACATGAATATTGCTCCCCTCCAAAATGGTCACATTTTTGGCTGGCAAGTCCAGCATATCGCGAATAAATTGACAAGTGATTTCTGGATTGCTAAAAATCTTCTTAGCAACCAAGTCATTGGTTGGGCTAATGCCCGGATGTCTGAGAATCATCCATTCCCTCCTTCTATTATACCATATTTTAAAATCTAATTTTGCTAGATTCGATGGTTCTATCTATTTATTCGGAAAAAAGAGGATAAATGAAATAGTAAATAAAAAATAAGAACAGCGGATAAGCAATAAATTTTAAGATTATCTGTCTTCTCCGCTTATCTGATAATAAATAAGGTTCGCAATATAGCCTTTTCTCTCTACCTCATTTGCAACAGTCTTTAGATAGAACATTCCAGTCTTATCCATAACATGACCTGAAGCTGGGTTGAGATTGGCATATCGTGCTTTGACTTTTTGAAAACCTGCTTGAGTAAAACAGAAAGTCTAAGATAGCTTTTAAGGCCTCTGTCATAAGACCACGCCTCCAATAGTTTTTTCCTAAAACATAGCCAATTTCACAGCTGGAATCATCCTCATTCATCTCAACGATGCTGATATCTCCTATCACTTGCTCTGGCTTTTCTTTGAGGTAAATGACTCATTTGTAATAGTTGGGATTGGCATAGGAAGCAACCCAATTACGAATTGAGTTTCGAGTGTTCTCAACATCAGGATGGGGATTCCAAGTAACATAGGTCAGATTCTCAGCAGACGAAGCCCAATTTTGAAACATGGCTTCCACATCACTCTCCACAAATCTTCTCAAGATTAAACGGTTTGTCTGTAATATTTGCGTACCGATTGCTTTCATGATGTTACCTCGCTTTCTGGTGTGTGATTCTCTATCCAATCTACATTGAAATTATAGTATATCGAGATAAACTGTAGACAAATCAACTGGGGCATTCACATTAATTTCTAAAAATACTTTAGAAGTTAATTGGTACTATTCTAGATTCAATTTATTAGACTTTCAGTCAGTAGGTTTGAAGAAAAAATCTAAATTCATTTTCTATTTACCCTTCTTTCTTGCATTGCTTTTCTAGATATGCTACAGTTATGGTAGCGATTACAAAAAAGGAGCATGTTATGAAAAATCCAGCTTTGTTAAAAGAAATCAAGACTTATAAAGGACGAGATGAGGTTCCAGAAGACTTTGATGCTTTCTGGGATGGGGAAGTGAAAAAAGTTTCAACTCTTCCAGCCTACCAGTTGGAGGAAAGAGATTTCTGCATTCCTCAAGTCAAGTGCTATGAGTTAACATTTGAAGGAAGCAATGAAGGAAAGGTCTATGCACGCGTCGTTCTTCCAAAGACTGAGGAGAAAGTTCCTCTAATCTTCCATTTCCATGGTTATATGGGACGTGGCTGGGATTGGACCGACATGCTGGCCTATACTGTGGCTGGTTACGGTGTTGTATCCATGGATGTGCGGGGTCAGTCAGGTTACTCACAAGATGGCTTGCGTTCTCCTCTAGGGAATACAGTTAAGGGTCATATCATCCGTGGGGCTGTGGAAGGTCGGGATCACCTTTTTTATAAGGATGTTTATCTGGATATTTACCAGTTGGTTGAAATTGTTGCTAGTCTGCCACAGGTAGATGAGAAGAGACTTTCTAGCTATGGTGCCTCGCAAGGAGGGGCTCTAGCCTTGGTTGCGGCGGCGCTTAATCCTCGAATTGAGAAAACTGTTGCCATCTATCCCTTCTTGTCAGACTTCAGACGAGTGCTTGAGATTGGGAATACTAGCGAGGCTTACGACGAACTTTTCCGATATTTCAAGTTTCACGATCCTTTCCATGAAACTGAGGAGGACATCATGGCGACCCTGGCCTATATCGATGTGAAAAATCTTGCCCATCGTATCAAGGGTGAGGTTAAGATGATTACGGGCTTGGACGATGATGTTTGCTACCCTATTACCCAGTTTGCGATTTACAACCGCCTGACTTGCGATAAGGCCTATCGCATCATGCCTGAGTATGCCCATGAAGCCATGAATGTTTTTGTCAATGACCAAGTCTACAATTGGCTATGTGGTAGCGAGATACCTTTTAAGTATGTGAAGTGATGAATGAGAGAGCATAGTAGCTCTCTTTTTGTATAGAGTCTAGTCAGTAAATATTCTAGTTCACATATACTTTGAAATTCATACTCTTCGAAAATCTCTTCAAACCACGTCAGCTTTATCTGCAAGCTCAAAACAGTGTCTTGAGCAGCCTGCGGCTAGCTTTCTAGTTTGCTTTTTGATTTTCATTGAGTATGAGTTTTTTTCTTGACCTTGGTGTAAAACAATTCATTTTGCTATCTAGTTTGGTATAAGTTCTTTCAAGACATTGGAAAGCGTCTGTAAAATGTGTTATAATTTATAAGAAAATATACAGTTTCGCTACAAATGAACATTTATATATAAGTTTGTGTATAAGATGGTTTTCTCGTTAGGATAATATCTTGTAAAAACGATATTCCTGTAGATACAGTACTTAAATAGCATTTGTAAAGTAGCAAAATAGTCCATGTCTATTTTTATTGTAAGAATCAAAATAGAGAGTGTTATGCTAATGGAAACTGTAATATTTTATTTTTTAGAATATACTTGGATAAATTAACGTTGAAAGTTAAAGTGAGGTAATATATGTTTATATGTTTAAAGGGTTTAGGGAAATTTCGTAAATCCAAAGCTTATGGTTTGGTTGGTTGTTTGACACTATCAGCGGTGATTGGCTTAGCTGCACCAGAGTTACCAGTTATTGGTGGCGGGGTTGTTTATGCTGATGTCATTCAAGGCGGTAGCGATATTCACGATGTGGATGTTCATAGTAAATCTGCAGAAGGTGTTGCTATGACTTACACAACTTATGACAGTGGAACGAGTGGAAAACAAACCGCATCAGGTAGCGGTGTCTTTGTAGCGCCGAATGTGATGGTAACAGTAGCTCATAACTACTATGATAAAAACCAAGAGGATAAGTCTGCGGTCTTGCGTGGTGGGGAGTCTGCTCGTAGTTATGTTGTAATGAACTCGGAAAAGGAGAAAAGCAATAAAGTACCTACTTCTGGTGTATCAGAAGCTCTTGAAAAAGACTCTATTCACTTGTATAACGGCAAAGACTTTGGTAAAGACTATAGCAACGACTTAGCAGTAGTGGTAACTAAAAAGCCTGTAGAAGCTATGACAGGTGGTGAAGATTCACCAAGAGAATTGAGTCATAAAGAGGTTTCTACTGGTGATAAAATCACTATGGTCGGATATCCCAATGATTTTTCTACTCCAAATTTAAGTAAAGAAAATAAAGCTCGCTTGAAAGACGGTAAGGCTTATTCAGTCTCAACAACTGTGGGCAGTATCAATAAAGAGAGTGGTGCAGTCACTTATCATTCCTCAGCTTTAGGAGGTTTTTCAGGTGCTCCTTTGTTTAATGATAAGGGAGAGGTAGTTGGTATCCACCAGCACGGAACAAATACTTCAAACGCTCCTGAGAGTGAGCGTATTGGCGGTGGTACTATCTTTACGGAAAAGCACAGAGCTTGGATTCAGTCAATGATTGATAAATATGGTATAAAGGGTTGGTATATAGATGGTGCAAACCGTTACTACTATGATGAAAATCATATAGCTTTAAAAGATGTAGAGTCTGAGATTGATGGTGCTTTATATAGTTTTGATGAAAAAGGTCGAGCTACTTTAGTAAAAGGTGAAGAAAAAGGTCGTGTTCTACTTCGAGTGGAAGATACTAAAGGAACTCGTTTGATTTCAGATAAGGTTGTTCAGGAAGGTCCTGTTGGAAGTGGTTTGAATTTTCATTTAAGACAAAATCCAGACTTCAAACAGTTAATAGCAACTTCCCCAACAGCTAAAGTGGTATCTTATAACGGAGTGCCAATTAACAAATTAGCAAGTGATACAAGTTGGCCTGATGAATATGTCAGTAAGTTAGCTTTGGGTGATACAATTATAAGAGCGGTAGTAGATTCGGCAACTCCTCCATCTACATCTTCTTCGGATTTTGCAAGAACTGAAGTTGGTAAAGTCGATTTGAGTGGTAAATCGAACTTACCTGTACCTAGTAAAGAGGTGTTACAAGCTCCGAATGGCTCAGAAAATTTCTATGCTACAACGCACATTCAAACGCCAGATGGGTCGGGGTCAGGTACTTTAATTGCACCCAATTTGGTGTTAACAGTCGCTCATAATTTCTTAACAGTTAAAGGTTCTGAAGTAATTACTAAATCTGGTCGTACCAATACAGTGTATAAAGCAACTTTGCCGAATGGGTTGTCTGTGAATTTTTCAGATGATGATATTGTTTATTGGAATAAGAAAGATTCAGTATTTGGATTTAAAAATGACTTAGCTTTGGTTCGATTAAAAGAAGAGGTAAAAGGATCAACTCCTGTAGAGGTTGTAAAACAATCTTCGAAAGTTGCAGAGGGGGATTCAGTTTCGGTCTATGGTTTTCCAGATAACAAGCTAAGTCCAGTTTTAGATAGCAAAGTAGTAGGAATTACAGACTTCGGTTCTGGAATAGAGGGAATTAGCTATGGAGGTACGAAACCTGGAGCGTCTGGTGGTGGTCTTTATAATGATAAAGGTGCTTTAATTGGAGTTCACCAAAATGGTGTTGTAGGAAGCCGCAGTGGTGGTTTGGTTTTATCAAAAGAGCAGCTGGATTGGGTTCGTTCTTATATTGAGGGTCAACCAAAAGATCCTGTCTATGTGGAAGATAAAGAAGTGGAACCTTCCAAGAAGGATTCGGATAAGGATTTAGCTGGGAAATTAGATCCAAAAAAAGATAGTGAAAAAGAAGATTCTGGTATTTTAGGTACATCTGGTGACTTTGTAGCTCCTACAGTAGCTAAGCCAGAGTTTAAAGGTGGAGTTCCTTTCACTGAATCTCCTATACTGGAAATCCCAGAGTATATGGGTGTATTGTCAACCTCAGGAGAAGAATCGGCCCCAACAGTTGAACAGCATGACTTTACAGGCGGAGTTAACGGAGGTGACTCACTTGTTACAGAAGTTCCAGAGTACAGCGGTGTTCTCTCCACATTAGGAGATTCTCCAGCTCCTACAGTAGCTAAGCCAGAGTTTAAAGGTGGCGTGAATGGGGGCGACTCACTTGTTACAGAAGTTCCAGAGTACAGCGGTATTATATCCACATTAGGAGATTCTCCAGCTCCTACAGTCGCTAAGCCAGAGTTTACAGGTGGCGTGAATGGAGGCGACTCACTTGTTACAGAAGTTCCAGAGTATAGTGGTGTTCTCTCCACATTAGGAGATTCTCCAGCTCCTACAGTCGCTAAGCCAGAGTTTACAGGTGGCGTGAATGGGGGCGACTCACTTGTTACAGAAGTTCCAGAGTACAGAGGTTTCCTATCCACATTAGGTAATTCTCCAGCTCCTACAGTCGTTAAGCCAGAGTTTACAGGTGGCGTGAATGGAGGCGACTCACTTGTTACAGAAGTTCCAGAGTATAGTGGTATTATATCCACATTAGGAGATTCTCCAGCTCCTACAGTAGCTAAGCCAGAGTATATGGGTGATACATTATCAAGCTCAGGAGAAGAATCGACTCCAACAGTTGAACAGCATGACTTTACAGGCGGAGTTAACGGAGGCGACTCACTTGTTACAGAAGTTCCAGAGTATAGCGGCGTTCTGTCCACATTAGGAGATTTTCCAGCTCCTACAGTAGCTAAGCCAGAGTTTAAAGGTGGCGTGAATGGAGGTGAATCTCCGATACTAGAAATCCCAGAATATATGGGTCCATTATCAACCTCAGGAGAAGGAAGTTCAGTAGTGAAATCTACTGATAAACAAGTAAATAATAAAAACACTAAAGATGAATCAGAAACGAAGCACGTTGTCTCAGGAATTGCTAGTTCACAACGTATTTTAAAAAATGAAACAGGAAGTATTCAAATTCAAGCTTCAGAAGAAGTATTGAAAAATGTGATAGGTATTCAAATGCAAGAAGTTCAAGTTAGTGATTTCAGTTCATTAAACTACAAAGCATTTGATATCAAATTGAAGGATGTAAATGGTAGATATGTTAAACCTGAAGGAAAAGTCCTTGTTACTTTTGCTATAGATCAGTCCGTTGAGAATGTTTATGCTGTAGATCCAGAAGGAAAACTACACACTATTGAATTCGAACAAAAAGATGGAAAGATTATTTTTGAGACTAATAATTCTAGTATTTATGCGATGACTTTCCGACACTCCATTGACAATCCACTATTTAAAAATCCTACAGAAGATAACAAGGCTGAGGAAGTTTCACTGTCGCCTAAATTGTTATCAACAAATGAAAACTCTGAATCTAATCGATTAGAGAATAAAGTAAGTAATAACGAACAGTCTATGTTACCAAATACAGGTGAGTCTGCCTCATCACTAACAATCTTATTTGGTTTTGTAGGAGTGTTCCTTGGAGCAATGATTTCTTATAAGCGAAAAGACAGTTAATTTGTCTGAAATCTCACTTTGAACTTCTACGTTAATCTAAAATAAACCAGTCTGGAGTCCTGTAAAAAGATGGGAATTCTAGGCTGGTTTTATTGATATAGAAGTTTATAATAAGATTCGTAATTTTGAGTAATAGGTACGGATATTTATGTTATCTGAAACTACTTTCAGAAACGGCTGTTCTATAAAATACTTTTGAAACTGAAATCTATTCTATGACAAAGTATTGAAAGCGCTTAACAAATGGTATATAATGACCTCATAAGAACAAAGAAAAGGAGGAAAGAGGATGCCACAGATTACTAAAGAAGCCTTGATTGCACAAATCAAAGATGGAATCATCGTTTCTTGTCAGGCCCTTCCTCACGAACCGCTTTATACAGAAGCGGGAGGAGTCATTCCCTTGCTGGTCAAAGCGGCTGAGCAAGGTGGAGCAGTCGGTATCCGAGCAAACAGTGTTCGTGATATCAAGGAAATCAAGGAGGTTACAAAACTTCCGATTATCGGGATTATCAAACGAGATTATCCGCCACAAGAACCCTTCATCACGGCTACCATGAAAGAAGTTGATGAATTGGCAGAACTTGATATAGAGGTAATTGCTCTAGACTGTACTAAACGTGAACGCTATGATGGTTTGGAGATTCAAGAGTTCATCCGTCAGGTTAAGGAGAAATACCCTAACCAGCTCTTGATGGCTGACACAAGTACTTTTGAAGAAGGCCTAGCTGCTGTTGAAGCAGGAATTGACTTTGTCGGAACAACCTTATCAGGATACACATCTTACAGTCCTAAAGTGGATGGTCCCGATTTTGAATTGATCAAAAAACTTTGTGATGCTGGTGTAGATGTCATTGCAGAAGGGAAAATTCATACACCAGAACAAGCCAAACAAATCCTTGGATATGGAGTGCGAGGTATTGTTGTCGGTGGCGCTATTACTAGACCAAAAGAGATTACAGAACGCTTCGTTGCTGGTCTTAAATAAAAAATAAAGAAAGGGGGATTGAGTATGATTATTACTAAAATCAGTCGTTTAGGAACTTATGTGAAAGTAAATCCACATTTTGCAACATTAATAGATTTTCTAGAAAAAACAGGACTAGAAAATTTAACAGAAGGTCCGATTGATATCGATGGTGATCGATTATTTGGTAATTGCTTTACTTATCTAGCAGACGGTCAAGCAGGAGCCTTCTTTGAAACTCACCAAAAATATTTGGATATTCATTTAGTTTTGGAAAACGAAGAAGCCATGGCTGTTACGTCGCCAGAAAATGTAAGCGTTACCCAAGAATATGATGAAGAAAAAGACATTGAATTATACACAGGAGAAGTGGAACAGTTAGTTCATTTGAGAGCTGGTGAATGCCTTATCACTTTTCCAGAAGATTTACATCAACCCAAGGTTCGTATAAATGATGAACCTGTTAAAAAAGTTGTCTTTAAAGTTGCGATTTCTTAATGTAGAAAGGGAAGAACAATGAAAAAAATGAGAAAGTTTTTATGTCTAGCTGGAGTTGCGCTAGCAGCCGTTGCCTTGGTAGCTTGTTCAGGAAAGAAAGAAACTACAGCTGACACTGAACCACCGACAGAATTATCTGGTGAGATTACAATGTGGCACTCCTTTACTCAAGGACCACGTTTGGAAAGTATTCAAAAATCAGCAGATGCTTTTATGCAAAAGCATCCAAAAACCAAAATCAAGATTGAAACATTTTCTTGGAATGACTTCTATACTAAATGGACTACAGGTTTAGCAAATGGAAATGTGCCAGATATCAGTACGGCTCTTCCTAACCAAGTAATGGAAATGGTCAACTCAGATGCTTTGGTTCCGCTAAACGATTCTATCAAGCGTATTGGACAGGATAAATTTAACGAAACTGCCTTAAATGAAGCAAAAATCGGAGATGATTACTACTCTGTTCCTCTTTATTCACATGCACAAGTCATGTGGGTTAGAACAGATTTGTTAAAAGAGCATAATATTGAGGTTCCTAAAACTTGGGATCAACTCTATGAAGCTTCTAAAAAATTGAAAGAAGCTGGAGTTTATGGCTTGTCTGTTCCGTTTGGAACAAATGACTTAATGGCAACACGTTTCTTGAACTTCTACGTACGTAGTGGTGGTGGAAGTCTCTTGACAAAAGATCTTAAAGCAGATTTGACAAGTCAACTTGCTCAAGATGGTATTAAATACTGGGTTAAAATGTATAAAGAAATCTCACCTCAAGATTCTTTGAACTTTAATGTCCTTCAACAAGCTACCTTGTTCTATCAAGGAAAAACAGCATTTGACTTTAACTCTGGCTTCCATATTGGAGGAATTAATGCCAACAGTCCTCAATTGATTGATTCGATTGATGCTTATCCTATTCCAAAAATCAAAGAATCTGATAAGGAACAAGGAATTGAAACCTCAAACATTCCAATGGTTGTTTGGAAAAATTCAAAACACCCAGAAGTTGCTAAAGCATTCTTAGAATCACTTTATAATGAAGAAGACTACGTTAAATTCCTTGATTCAACTCCAGTAGGTATGTTGCCAACTATTAAGGGGATTAGCGATTCTGCAGCCTATAAAGAAAATGAAACTCGTAAGAAATTTAAACATGCTGAAGAAGTGATTACTGAAGCTGTTAAAAAAGGTACTGCTATTGGTTATGAAAATGGACCAAGTGTACAAGCTGGTATGTTGACTAACCAACACATTATTGAACAAATGTTCCAAGATATCATTTCAAATGGAACAGATCCTATGAAAGCAGCAAAAGAAGCAGAAAAACAATTAAACGATTTATTTGAGGCTGCTCAGTAGATGTAAAAGACTAGAAAATAGGTGGGCTAGTGAGCTGAAAAGCCCTAGCCCAATCTTGTAAAAGAAGGGAGAAGGAGAATGGTTAAAGAACGTAATTTAACTCGCTGGATATTTGTTTTGCCAGCTATGATTATCGTAGGATTACTCTTTGTTTATCCGTTTTTCTCGAGTATTTTTTATAGCTTTACCAATAAGCATTTGATTATGCCTAATTATAAATTTGTTGGTTTAGCTAACTATAAAGCTGTGCTATCAGATCCCAACTTCTTTAATGCGTTCTTTAATTCAATTAAGTGGACCGTTTTCTCATTAGTTGGTCAAGTTTTAGTAGGGTTTGTATTGGCTTTGGCTCTTCACAGAGTACGCCACTTCAAGAAATTATATAGGACCTTATTGATTGTTCCTTGGGCATTTCCTACCATCGTTATTGCCTTTTCTTGGCAGTGGATTCTAAACGGGGTTTATGGCTACTTACCTAATCTAATCGTAAAATTAGGTTTAATGGAACATACGCCTGCATTTTTGACAGATAGTACATGGGCATTCCTATGTTTGGTGTTTATCAACATTTGGTTTGGAGCGCCGATGATCATGGTTAATGTGCTTTCAGCTTTGCAAACAGTACCAGAAGAACAATTTGAGGCTGCTAAGATAGATGGTGCTTCAAGTTGGCAAGTGTTCAAATTTATCGTCTTTCCACATATCAAAGTGGTTGTAGGGCTTCTAGTCGTTTTGAGAACTGTATGGATCTTTAATAACTTTGACATTATCTACCTAATTACAGGTGGTGGACCAGCCAATGCTACAACGACGCTTCCAATTTTTGCCTACAACCTAGGTTGGGGAACTAAATTGTTGGGTCGTGCTTCAGCAGTTACAGTATTGCTCTTTATCTTCTTGGTGGCAATTTGCTTTATCTACTTTGCTATCATCAGTAAGTGGGAAAAGGAGGGTAGAAAATAATGAAGAAGAAATCCGGTATTTATTTAGATATTCTCTCACATGTACTCTTGATTGGTGCGACCATCGTTGCAATTTTCCCATTGGTATGGATTATCATATCTTCTGTCAAGGGGAAAGGGGAATTAACTCAGTATCCAACACGATTTTGGCCTGAACAATTTACATTAGATTATTTCACTCATGTTATTAACGATTTGCACTTTATTGATAACATTCGAAACAGTTTAATCATTGCCTTAGCTACAACCGTTATTGCGATTATTATTTCTGCTATGGCAGCCTATGGTATTGTTAGATTCTTCCCTAAATTGGGAGCAATCATGTCGAGATTACTTGTCATTACCTACATTTTCCCACCAATTTTGTTAGCAATTCCCTATTCAATTGCCATTGCTAAAGTTGGATTAACAAATAGTTTATTTGGCTTGATGATGGTTTATCTATCTTTTAGTGTTCCATATGCAGTTTGGCTCTTAGTTGGATTTTTCCAAACAGTTCCAATTGGAATTGAAGAAGCAGCTAGAATTGATGGTGCAAATAAATTTGTTACATTTTATAAAGTTGTGCTACCGATTGTAGCACCAGGTATTGTAGCAACAGCTATTTATACATTTATCAATGCTTGGAATGAATTCTTGTATGCTTTAATTTTGATTAACAATACAGGAAAGATGACAGTAGCAGTAGCTCTTCGATCTCTTAACGGTTCAGAAATTTTAGACTGGGGAGATATGATGGCAGCATCTGTTATTGTGGTTCTTCCATCAATTATTTTCTTCTCTATTATCCAAAATAAGATTGCAAGTGGATTATCAGAAGGATCTGTGAAGTAAACGAAAGAAGGAAAAAATGAATAAGAGAGGTCTTTATTCAAAACTAGGAATTTCTGTTGTAGGAATTAGTCTTTTAATGGGAGTACCCACTTTGATTCATGCGAATGAATTAAACTATGGTCAACTGTCTATATCTCCTATTTTTCAAGGAGGTTCATATCAACTGAACAATAAGAGTATAGATATCAGCCCTTTGTTATTAGATAAATTATCTGGAGAGAGTCAGACAGTAGTAATGAAATTTAAAGCAGATAAACCAAACTCGCTTCAAGCTTTGTTTGGTCTATCTAATAGTAAAGCAGGCTTTAAAAATAATTACTTTTCAATTTTCATGAGAGATTCTGGTGAGATAGGTGTAGAAATAAGAGACGCCCAAAAGGGAATAAATTATTTATTTTCTAGACCAGCTTCATTATGGGGAAAGCATAAAGGACAGGCAGTTGAAAATACACTCGTATTTGTATCTGATTCTAAAGATAAGACATACACAATGTATGTTAATGGTATAGAAGTGTTCTCTGAAACAGTTGATACATTTTTGCCGATTTCAAATATAAATGGTATAGATAAGGCAACACTAGGAGCTGTTAATCGTGAAGGCAAGGATCATTATCTTGCAAGAGGAAGTATTGATGAAATCAGTCTATTTAATAAAGCAATTAGTGATCAGGAAGTTTCAACTATTCCCTTGTCAAATCCATTTCAGTTAATTTTCCAATCAGGAGATTCTACTCAAGCAAACTATTTTAGAATACCGACATTATATACATTAAGTAGTGGAAGAGTTCTATCAAGTATTGATGCACGTTATGGTGGGACTCATGATTCTAAAAGTAAGATTAATATCGCGACTTCTTATAGTGATGATAATGGGAAAACGTGGAGTGAGCCAACTTTTGCTATGAAGTTTAATGACTATGAGGAGCAGTTAGTTTACTGGCCACGAGATAATAAATTAAAGAATAGTCAAATTAGTGGAAGTGCTTCATTTATAGATTCATCCATTGTTGAAGATAAAAAATCTGGGAAAACGATATTATTAGCTGATGTTATGCCTGCTGGTATCGGAAATAATAATGCAAATAAAGCTGATTCAGGTTTTAAAGAAATAAACGGTCATTATTATTTAAAACTAAAGAAGGATGGAGATAATGATTTCCGTTATACAGTCAGAGAAAATGGTGTCGTTTATGATGAAACAACTAATAAACCTACAAATTATACTATAAATGATAAGTATGAAGTTTTAGAGGGAGGAAAGTCTTTAACAGTTGAACAATATTCGGTTGATTTTGATAGTGGCTCTTTAAGAGAAAGGCATAATGGAAAACAGGTTCCTATGAATGTTTTCTACAAAGATTCGTTATTTAAAGTGACTCCTACTAATTATATAGCAATGACAACTAGTCAGAATAGAGGAGAGAGTTGGGAACAATTTAAGTTATTGCCTCCGTTCTTAGGAGAAAAACATAATGGAACTTACTTATGTCCCGGACAAGGTTTAGCATTAAAATCAAGTAATAGATTAATTTTTGCAACATATACTAGTGGCGAACTAACTTATCTCATTTCTGATGATAGTGGTCAAACATGGAAGAAATCCTCAGCTTCAATTCCGTTCAAGAATGCGACAGCAGAAGCGCAAATGGTTGAAATGAGAGATGGTGTGATTAGAACATTCTTTAGAACTACTACAGGTAAGATTGCCTATATGACTAGTAGAGATTCTGGAGAAACATGGTCAGAAGTTTCGTATATCGATGGAATTCAACAAACTTCATATGGTACACAAGTATCTGCAATTAGATACTCTCAATTAGTTGATGGAAAAGAAGCAGTCATTTTGAGTACACCAAATTCTAGAAATGGCCGTAAGGGAGGTCAATTAGTTGTCGGTTTAGTCAATAAAGAAGATGATAGTATCGATTGGAAATACCACTATGACATTGATTTGCCTTCGTATGGTTATGCTTATTCTGCGATTACAGAATTGCCAAATCATCACATAGGTGTATTGTTTGAAAAATATGATTCATGGTCAAGAAATGAATTGCATTTAAGCAATGTAGTTCAGTATATAGATTTGGAAATTAATGATTTAACAAAATAAAGGAGAAAAAACATGGTTAAATACGGTGTTGTTGGAACAGGATATTTTGGAGCTGAGTTGGCTCGTTATATGCAAAAGAATGATGGAGCAGAGATTACTCTTCTCTATGATCCAGATAATGCAGAGGCTATTGCAGAAGAATTGGGAGCAAAAGTAGCAAGTTCCCTAGATGAGTTGGTTTCTAGCGATGAAGTAGATTGTGTTATCGTCGCAACTCCAAATAATCTTCATAAGGAACCGGTTATTAAGGCTGCACAACATGGCAAAAATGTTTTCTGTGAAAAACCAATTGCGCTTTCTTATCAAGATTGTCGCGAGATGGTAGATGCATGTAAAGAAAATAATGTAACCTTTATGGCAGGACATATTATGAACTTCTTTAATGGTGTCCATCATGCAAAAGAACTAATTAATCAAGGAGTCATCGGAGACGTTCTATATTGTCACACAGCTCGTAATGGTTGGGAAGAACAACAACCGTCAGTATCATGGAAAAAAATTCGTGAAAAATCAGGTGGTCACTTGTATCACCATATTCATGAATTGGATTGCGTGCAATTCCTTATGGGTGGTATGCCAGAAACTGTAACCATGACAGGTGGAAATGTAGCCCATGAAGGTGAAAATTTCGGTGATGAAGATGATATGATTTTTGTCAATATGGAATTTTCTAATAAACGTTTTGCCTTGTTAGAATGGGGTTCAGCTTATCGTTGGGGTGAACATTATGTTTTGATTCAAGGAACGAAAGGTGCTATCCGCTTAGACTTATTCAACTGTAAAGGAACTCTTAAGCTAGATGGACAAGAAAGCTATTTCTTGATTCATGAATCACAAGAAGAAGATGATGATCGTACTCGCATCTATCATAGTACAGAGATGGACGGAGCAATTGCTTATGGTAAACCAGGTAAACGTACTCCATTATGGCTATCATCTGTGATCGACAAAGAAATGCGATATCTGCATGAGATTATGCAAGGAGCTCCAGTATCAGAAGAATTTGCAAAACTATTGACAGGTGAAGCTGCTCTAGAAGCAATTGCTACTGCAGATGCTTGTACCCAGTCTATGTTTGAAGATCGCAAAGTAAAATTGTCAGAAATTGTAAAATAAACATAATGTAAAGGGGATGAAAAATTTATTTTCTCCCCTCGTTTCGGAAATAAGTTAGGAGAAAATCTATGTCAGATTTAAAAAAATACGAAGGTGTCATTCCAGCCTTCTACGCATGTTATGATGATCAAGGAGAAGTAAGTCCAGAGCGTACGCGTGCTTTGGTTCAATATTTCATTGATAAAGGTGTTCAAGGTCTTTATGTCAATGGTTCTTCTGGTGAATGTATCTACCAAAGCGTTGAAGACCGTAAGTTGATTTTGGAAGAAGTCATGGCAGTTGCCAAAGGTAAATTGACCATTATCGCTCACGTTGCTTGCAACAATACCAAAGACAGTATGGAACTAGCTCGCCATGCAGAAAGCTTGGGTGTAGATGCCATTGCAACAATTCCACCAATTTACTTCCGCTTACCAGAATATTCAGTTGCCAAATACTGGAACGATATCAGTTCTGCAGCTCCAAATACAGACTATGTTATCTACAACATTCCTCAATTGGCAGGTGTTGCTCTGACTCCAAGTCTTTATACTGAAATGTTGAAGAATCCCCGTGTTATCGGTGTGAAGAACTCTTCTATGCCAGTTCAAGATATCCAAACTTTTGTGAGCCTTGGTGGAGAAGACCATATCGTCTTTAATGGTCCAGATGAGCAGTTCTTAGGTGGCCGTCTCATGGGTGCTAAAGCTGGTATCGGTGGTACTTATGGTGCGATGCCAGAACTCTTCTTGAAACTTAATCAGTTGATTGCTGACAAGGACTTGGAAACAGCGCGTGAATTGCAGTATGCTATCAACGCAATCATTGGCAAACTCACTTCCGCACATGGAAATATGTACGGTGTAATTAAGGAAGTCTTGAAGATCAATGAAGGTTTGAACATTGGTTCTGTTCGTTCACCATTGACTCCAGTGACCGAAGAAGATCGTCCAGTTGTAGAAGCAGCTGCTCAATTGATTCGTGAAACCAAGGAGCGCTTCCTCTAATTCATAAGGAGGTATTTATGACACACTACGTTGCAATTGATATCGGTGGAACAAATATCAAATATGGTTTGATCGACCAAGAAGGCCAACTTGTTGAATCGCATGAAATGCCAACAGAGGCGCATAAGGGTGGACCTCATATCTTACAAAAAACCAAAGATATCGTAGCCAGCTATCAAGAAAAAGGCCCAGTAGCAGGTGTTGCTATTTCTTCTGCGGGGATGGTGGATCCTGATAAGGGTGAGATTTTCTACGCTGGTCCTCAGATTCCCAACTATGCTGGAACTCAATTCAAGAAGGAAATCGAGACTAGCTTTGACATTCCTTGTGAGATTGAAAATGATGTCAACTGTGCAGGTTTGGCTGAAGCGGTATCTGGTTCAGGCAAGGGAGCGAGTGTCACTCTTTGCTTGACTATTGGAACAGGTATCGGGGGTTGCTTGATTATGGACGGGAAAGTTTTCCATGGATTTAGCAATTCAGCCTGTGAAGTTGGTTATATGCATATGCAGGATGGAGCGTTCCAAGATTTGGCCTCTACGACAGCCTTGGTGGAGTATGTAGCAGCAGCTCATGGCGATCCAGTTGACCAGTGGAATGGCCGACGTATCTTTAAGGAAGCTACAGAAGGAAACAAAATCTGTATGGCTGGTATTGACCGCATGGTAGACTATCTAGGAAAAGGTCTGGCAAATATTTGCTATGTGGCCAATCCAGAAGTAGTCATTCTCGGTGGTGGTATCATGGGACAAGAGGCTATCCTCAAACCCAAGATCCGCAAAGCCTTGAAAGAGGCTTTGGTGCCAAGCCTTGCTGAAAAAACACGATTAGAATTTGCCCATCATCAAAATACAGCAGGTATGTTAGGAGCTTATTATCATTTGAAAACAAAACAATCCTAGTTTGGCTGAGCCAAACTAGGATTTTCTAATCAAATTCCCTTGACTTTCTTTATAATTGTGAGATAATAAAAAAAATATATAAAGGAATTATATAAAATGACTATAGCGAATTCAAGTAAAATGGTAACCTTCCAAGCTAATAGAGAATTGGTAAACGATGCTATGGAAGTGTTAAAAGAACAAAATCTCTCTCTTTCATCAGCACTCAGATTGTTTTTAAAGAATGTTGCCGTAACAAATGAAGTAGATTTACTGAGTGAAGAGGAATTAGAGAAGGAGTATTTGTTTAGACAATTACAAGCAGAAGTTCAAGAAAGTTATGCTAAGATTGAGGCTGGAAATTACTTGACAGATGAAGATGTCGTGGCACGCTATGGATTATAAAAAATATAGGATTTTGTATTCTCCTAGAGTGATTGATAGTCTGGATAAAATATATCAGTATATAGCAGAGGAAATCGGTTCTGTAGAGGCTGCTAGACGAAAAGTAGCCAATATTAGAAAAGATATTAATCGGCTAGAAATTTTCCCCCAAGCTGGATTTGATGCCGATGAAAAATTTGGTAAGAAATTAGACCCTCGCTACCAAACGCGAGGATTGACCTTGAGTAAGGATTACATCGTATTATATACAATTGTTGAGGATACCGTCAGACTTGCTTATTTACTCCCTTCAAAAAGTGATTACATGAAATTATTCAAGACTAAATCAAGATACGACTGATTCATAATCTTGAAGAGGCATGTTTGGTTATGAATAAAAATCCTAGTTTGGCTCATCCAAACTAGGATTTTCTGACACGTTTTTGTTTACGATAACCGTTGAGTTTTTTATTTTCCCAGTAGCTATTAAAGATTTTTTCCTTGCTTTCGCGATTGATTTCCAAAAAGTAGGCATAAATCAAATCGATAAAGAAGAGCATAGGAAGTTGAGCGGATATTCGTTGGATGTAGGAGGGTTGGCTGTGGGTGGCTACAAGAACAGTCTCTGTATAGACTAGACTATCTTTATTGGGAACACTTGTAAAGAGTACAGTCTTTGCCCCCATCTCCTTAGCGTCTAATAGACTATCTAAAATAGAAGGTGTTGTACCAGAAAGTGAGAAACCGAGTACTAGACAATTCTCATCCATAATGCTGGTTGTCCAAGCAAAGCCGTCTTGGTCTGTCAAAGCCTCGCAGACCACACCCAGACGCATGAAGCGCAATTTCATTTCACGGGCGACAAGGCCAGAACTCCCTGTTCCAAAGAAGTAGACACGCTCAGCATCTTCGATTAGCTGGGCAATTCGTTCTAGTTGGACTTCGTCAATCAAGTCCTGTGTTTGTTCCCTCATATTGCTATAGCTTCTGAGGACTCGTTTGGTTAAAGGACTATGTTTGTGAGAATGGGTGTCTTGTTTCTCTGCCTGATGTTGGTATTGGAAAATAAATTCTCGGTAGCCAGTAAAGCCACACTTTTTAGCAAAGCGGGTCAGAGCAGCCTGGGAGATATGTAATTTTTGAGTGACCTGTTGAGAAGATAAATCATCTGCAATTGTTTCTGCTTGTAAAAAATAATGAGCGATTTCTTGCTCTAGGTCTGTCATTTCTTCGAAGTGGGAATCAATGACAGTTGATATATCTGGTTTGTCCATGGGAAAGGCTCCTTTAAATGAGTCGTATTGGAAAAAGGCTAGATTATTGAACTTTTACATTTATTATATCATATAATATAGGGATGAATAAATAAAAACGTATCTTACCGTAAAAACAAAAAAGCTTCTTTGCTTTTCCATAATTTTCTGTTCAAATTGTGGTACAATTAAGAGTAAGATTTTAAGTTAGAAACGAGACTGATTTGTATGAGAAAATTTAACAGCCATTCGATTCCGATTCGGCTTAATTTATTGTTTTCAATCGTCATTTTACTCTTTATGACCATTATTGGTCGTTTGTTGTATATGCAGATTTTGAACAAGGATTTTTACGAAAAAAAGCTAGCCTCAGCTAGTCAAACCAAGGTCACAACCAGTTCTGCCCGTGGGGAAATCTATGATGCTAGTGGAAAACCTTTGGTAGAAAATACGTTAAAGCAGGTTGTTTCCTTTACGCGTAGTAATAAAATGACGGCTAAAGATCTGAAAGAAATCGCTAGTCAGTTATTGGGATATGTGAGCATCACTTCGCCGAATTTAACAGAACGCCAGCTAGCAGATTACTATTTGGCTGATCCTGAAATCTATAAACAGACAGTGGAGGCTCTCCCAAGTGAGAAACGCTTGGATTCAGATGGTAATCGTCTATCTGAATCAGAACTGTATAACAATGCGGTCGATAGTGTCCAGACGAGTCAACTAAACTATACAGAGGATGAAAAGAAAGAAGTCTATCTTTTTAGTCAGTTAAATGCGGTTGGAAACTTTGCGACAGGAAGCATTGTGACGGATTCTTTGACAGATACCCAGATTGCTCTGATTGCCTCCGCTTCCAAGAAATTACCTGGTATCAGTATTTCTACTTCTTGGGAAAGAAAAGTTTTAGAAACTTCCCTTTCCTCTATAATTGGTAGTGTGTCGAGTGAAAAAGCTGGTCTCCCAGCGGAAGAAGCGGATGCCTATCTTAAAAAAGGTTATTCTCTTAATGACCGTGTTGGGACTTCTTATCTGGAAAAACAATACGAGGAAACCTTACAAGGAAAACGCTCGGTGAAAGAAATTCATCTAGATAAGTACGGTAACATGGAAAGTGTTGAAAATATCGAAGCTGGTACCAAAGGGAATAATATTAAACTGACAATTGATTTGGCCTTCCAAGATAGTGTGGATGCTTTGCTGAAAAGTTATTTCAATTCAGAGTTGGGAAATGGTGGGGCCAAGTATTCTGAAGGCGTGTATGCAGTCGCCCTTAATCCCAAAACAGGTGCTGTTTTATCCATGTCAGGGATCAAACATGACTTGAAAACAGACGAGTTAACATCGGATTCCTTGGGAACGATAACCAATGTCTTTGTCCCAGGTTCGGTTGTAAAAGCGGCAACTATTAGTTCTGGTTGGGAAAATGGTGTGCTATCTGGTAATCAAACTTTGACAGACCAGTCAATTATTTTTCAAGGTTCAGCCCCAATTAATTCTTGGTATACTGCCTTTTCTGCGCCAATGCCGATTACGGCAGTTCAAGCTCTAGAGTATTCATCCAATGCTTATATGGTCCAAACGGCTTTAGGGATCATGGGATTAACTTACCAACCGAATATGATTGCAGCAATTGGAAACTTAGAATCGGCTATGGGGAAATTACGCTCAACCTTTGGTGAGTATGGTTTGGGATCAGCTACAGGTATTGATTTACCAGATGAATCTACTGGCTTTATTCCTAAAGATTATGATTTAGCTAATTATATTACGAATTCATTTGGTCAGTTTGATAACTATACGCCCATGCAGTTGGCTCAGTATGTGGCAACTATTGCTAATAGTGGAGTTCGTGTGGCTCCTCGTATTGTTGAAGGTATTTATGGAAATAATGATAAGGGAGGACTGGGCGACTTGATTCAGCAACTGAAACCGACAGAGATGAACAAGGTCAATATTTCTGACTCCGATATGAGTATCTTGCAACAAGGATTTTATCAGGTTGCCCATGGGACTAGTGGATTGACAACTGGTCGTGCCTTTTCAAATGGTGCCTTGGTATCCATTAGTGGAAAAACGGGTACAGCCGAAAGCTATGTAGCAGATGGCCAGCAAGCAACCAATACCAATGCAGTTGCCTATGCACCATCAGATAATCCTCAAATCGCTGTAGCAGTGGTCTTTCCTCATAATACCAATCTAACAAATGGTGTAGGACCTTCCATTGCGCGTGATATTATCAATCTGTATCAAAAATACCATCCAATGAACTAGAAAGGAATATATGCTTTATCCAACACCTATTGCCAAGCTAATTGACAGTTATTCTAAGTTACCGGGTATCGGGATTAAGACGGCTACGCGTCTGGCCTTTTATACCATTGGCATGTCTGATGACGACGTCAATGAATTTGCAAAAAATCTCCTTTCTGCTAAGAGAGAATTGACCTACTGTTCTATTTGTGGTCGTTTGACAGACGACGATCCTTGTTCTATCTGTACCGATCCGACTCGTGACCAGACGACGATTTTGGTGCTAGAGGATAGTCGTGATGTAGCGGCTATGGAAAATATCCAAGAATACCATGGACTCTATCATGTCCTGCATGGTCTCATTTCTCCTATGAATGGCATTAGTCCAGATGATATCAATCTCAAGAGTCTCATGACCCGTCTTATGGATAGTGAGGTTTCAGAAGTGATTGTAGCAACCAATGCTACAGCAGATGGGGAAGCGACTTCTATGTATCTTTCGCGTCTGCTCAAGCCAGCTGGGATAAAGGTTACTCGTCTGGCACGAGGCCTCTCTGTCGGAGCGGATATCGAGTATGCGGACGAAGTCACCCTCTTACGAGCTATTGAAAATCGAACAGAATTGTGAGTGTAGACAAATTTACGAACTCCATTCATTTATAAAAAATCAAGGAGGCTGAAAATCGTTTATATCGGCCTCTTTTTGTATAGTGTGCTGAGTAGTATCAGGTTCAAGTTTTAAAAAACCAAGCAAATATGATATACTAAAGAGCGAGTATTCTAGTAGAATTAGGACAAATAATATGAAACAAACGATTATTCTTTTATATGGTGGACGGAGTGCGGAACGCGAAGTCTCTGTCCTTTCAGCTGAAAGTGTCATGCGTGCGGTCAACTACGACCGTTTCACAGTCAAGACTTTCTTCATCAGCCAGTCAGGTGACTTTATCAAAACACAGGAATTTAGCCAGACTCCAGGTCAAGAAGATCGTCTCATGACCAATGCGACTATTGACTGGGACAAGAAAATAGCGCCAAGTGCCATCTATGAAGAAGGTGCAGTGGTCTTTCCAGTCCTTCATGGTCCGATGGGAGAAGATGGTTCAGTTCAAGGATTCTTAGAAGTTTTGAAAATGCCCTATGTCGGCTGCAATATCTTGTCATCCAGTCTTGCCATGGATAAAATCACGACTAAACGTGTTTTGGAATCTGCTGGTATTGCCCAAGTTCCTTATGTGGCTATCGTTGAAGGTGATGATGTGATTTCTAAAATCAATGAAGTTGAAGAAAAATTGACTTATCCAGTCTTCACAAAGCCGTCCAACATGGGTTCTAGTGTCGGTATTTCTAAATCTGAAAACCAAGAAGAACTCCGCCAAGCCTTGAAACTTGCCTTCCAATATGACAGCCGTGTCTTGGTTGAGCAAGGAGTGAATGCCCGTGAAATCGAGGTTGGTCTCTTGGGCAACTACGATGTCAAAAGCACGCTGCCAGGAGAAGTTGTCAAAGATGTTGCCTTTTATGACTACGATGCCAAGTATATTGATAACAAGATTACTATGGATATTCCAGCCAAGATCAGTGATGATGTAGTAGCTGTCATGCGTCAAAATGCAGAAACGGCCTTCCGTGCCATTGGTGGCCTTGGTCTCTCTCGTTGTGATTTCTTCTATACAGATAAGGGCGAAATTTTCCTAAACGAGCTGAATACCATGCCAGGCTTCACCCAGTGGTCTATGTATCCATTACTTTGGGATAATATGGGGATCAGCTACCCAGACTTAATCGAGCGCTTGGTTGACCTTGCAAAGGAAAGTTTTGACAAGCGCGAAGCGCATTTGCTATAAAAATGAAAGAGAGGGTAGAAGCCAGAACCATCACTGTAAGGTGATCAGAGTTCTCGGGCTTCAACCCTTTTTAAAGGAGTAGAAATGAAACTTACAATTCACGAAGTTGCCCAAGCTGTTGGGGCTAAAAATGATGTCAGTCTCTTTGCGAACGCCCAGTTAGAAAAGGCTGAGTTTGACAGTCGTTTGATTGGGACTGGAGATTTGTTTGTGCCACTCAAAGGTTCGCGTGATGGTCACGACTTTATTGAAACAGCCTTTGAAAATGGTGCAGCAGTAACCTTGTCTGAGAAAGAGGTTGCAAATCATCCCTACATTCTAGTAGATGACGTATTGACTGCATTTCAAACCCTAGCTGCCTACTATCTTGAAAAAATAGGAGTTGATGTCTTTGCTGTTACAGGTTCAAATGGCAAGACAACGACCAAGGATATGTTGGCGCATTTACTGTCAACAAGATACAAGACATACAAAACTCAAGGAAATTACAATAACGAGATAGGTCTTCCATATACAATTCTCCATATGCCTGAGGGGACAGAAAAGTTGGTCTTGGAGATGGGGCAGGATCACTTGGGAGATATTCATCTCTTGTCTGAATTGGCTCATCCAAAAACAGCCATCGTGACCTTGGTTGGAGAAGCACATTTGGCCTTTTTCAAAGACCGTTCGGAAATCGCTAAAGGGAAAATGCAAATTGCAGATGGTATGGCATCGGGTTCTTTGCTTTTGGCCCCAGCTGACTCCATTGTAGAGGACTACTTGCCAGCTGATAAAAAGGTGGTTCGATTTGGGCAAGGAGCAGAGCTGGAAATCACAGACTTGGTTGAGCGCAAGGATAGTCTGACCTTTAAGGCTAATTTCTTGGACCAAGCCCTTGATTTGCCAGTGACTGGTAAGTACAATGCCACTAATGCTATGATTGCGTCTTATGTTGCCCTACAAGAAGGAGTTTCAGAGGGGCAAATTCATCAGGCCTTCCAAAATCTTGAATTGACACGTAACCGTACCGAGTGGAAGAAAGCAGCCAATGGAGCAGATATTCTGTCAGATGTTTACAATGCCAATCCCACAGCTATGAAGCTGATATTGGAGACATTCTCTGCTATTCCAGCCAACGAAGGGGGCAAGAAAATCGCTGTTTTGGCTGACATGAAGGAACTCGGTGACCAGTCTGTTCAACTCCATAACCAGATGATTTTGAGTCTCACACCAGATGTGTTGGATACCGTTATTTTCTATGGAGAAGATATCGCAGAATTGGCCCAACTTGCCAGTCAAATGTTCCCAATCGGACACGTTTATTACTTCAAGAAAACAGAAGACCAAGACCAATTTGAAGACCTAGTCAAGCAGGTCAAGGAAAGCCTTGGGGCTCATGATCAAATCCTGCTCAAAGGCTCTAACTCTATGAACCTAGCCAAATTGGTAGAAAGTTTAGAACATGAAGACAAGTGATTTTGTCAAGTATTTGCAAAGAATGATTGCCATTACAGATACTGGATTAACCTTTACAAAGGATCCGTTTGACCGTGAGCGCTACGAAGACTTGCGAGGACTTTTATCTGAAATGTTGAATCAAGCATCAGACCTTGATGCCGAAGAAGTGGCAGAAGTCTTGAAGCCAACTTCTGCCTATGCGACTCCGTTAATGGACGTCCGTGCTTGGATTGTTGAGGACGAAAAAATTTGTCTGGTTAGGGGACAAGGAGAGGATAGTTGGGCTTTGCCAGGTGGCTTTGGTGAGGTCAAAATATTCTCAAGGAAATTGAAGAAGAAACCGGTTTTAAAGCCAAAGTTGAAAGACTGCTAGCTGTTTTTGATACCAATCGTTTCCAACTACAGAGCAAACAATATGCAAAGTTTGTTTTTGAATGTAAGCTTCTTGATGGACAATTCCAAGAAAATCAAGAAATTGCTGACCTTCAATTTTTTGCCATTGACCAACTACCAACCTTATCTGAAAAACGCATTACCAAGGAGCAAATAGAGCTTCTTTGGCAGGTTTATCAAGGTCAGAGGGAACAATATCTTGACTAAAAAGATGATTATCGTATTTCTAAATTCATTTTTCTCAAGTAGCATGGTATAATAAAATGCAGGAAAATTTTGAATCATGAGGAAGACTAGATGAATTTATGGGATATTTTCTTTACGACCCAAGCAACAGAACCACCCAAATTTGACCTTTTTTGGTATGTCAGTATATTTACACTCTTGGCCTTGACCTTTTATACAGCCTATCGTTATCGTGAGAAGAAGGTTTACCAACGATTTTTCCAGATTTTACAGGCAGTTCAGTTAATCCTTCTCTATGGTTGGTACTGGGTCAATCATATGCCACTGTCAGAAAGCTTACCCTTTTACCATTGTCGTATGGCCATGTTTGTGGTACTCTTGCTTCCTGGTCAGTCCAAATATCGGCAGTATTTTGCATTGCTAGGGACATTCGGAACATTAGCAGCCTTTGTTTATCCAGTGCCAGACGCCTATCCTTTCCCCCATATTGCCATCTTGTCCTTTATCTTTGGGCACTTAGCACTCTTGGGGAACTCTCTAGTTTATCTCTTGAGACAGTATAATGCGCGATTGCTGGATGTGAAGGGAATTTTTCTCATGACCTTTACCCTAAATGCCTTGATTTTTGTGGTCAATTTGGTAACAGGTGGTGATTACGGATTCTTGACAAAACCGCCATTGGTTGGGGATCACGGCTTAGTGGCTAATTATTTAATCGTTTCCCTAGCCTTGTCGGCAGCGATTACCTTGACCAAGAAAATTTTGGAACTATTTTTAGAACAAGAAGCAGAAAAAATGATTGCAAAGAAAGCTTAGAAATGAGCTTTCTTTTTTGTACAATAGACAGATTGTTGACAAAGTTTACAGTGAATGAATTTCTGAACAGAAAAACAAAAAAATTGGCTAGTAAATTTAGGAAAAAACTGAGCACGATGAGATTTTTTGTGTTATAATATTCTGTGAATAGCTATGCCCTATTTTAGCTATATTGAATAGAAGTTAGAAACTTGGAAGATAGAGAGGATGCGATGTAATGGCTAGAGAAGGCTTTTTTACAGGTCTAGATATTGGAACAAGCTCTGTCAAGGTGCTTGTAGCTGAGCAGAGAAATGGTGAATTAAATGTAATTGGCGTGAGTAATGCCAAAAGTAAAGGTGTAAAGGATGGAATTATTGTTGATATTGATGCAGCAGCAACTGCTATCAAATCGGCAATTTCCCAAGCTGAAGAAAAAGCAGGCATTTCAATTAAATCGGTGAATGTTGGTTTGCCAGCTAATCTTTTACAGGTAGAACCAACTCAAGGAATGATTCCAGTCACATCTGATACCAAGGAAATTATGGATCAAGATGTCGAAAATGTTGTCAAATCAGCCTTGACTAAGAGTATGACACCTGATCGTGAGGTTATCACATTCATCCCTGAGGAATTTATTGTTGATGGCTTTCAAGGGATTCGTGATCCACGTGGTATGATGGGGGTTCGCCTGGAAATGCGTGGTTTGCTTTATACAGGCCCTCGTACTATCTTGCACAATTTGCGTAAGACGGTTGAGCGTGCAGGTGTTCAGGTTGAAAATGTTATCATTTCACCACTAGCAATGGTTCAATCAGTTTTGAACGAAGGTGAGCGTGAATTTGGTGCTACAGTGATTGATATGGGGGCAGGTCAAACGACTGTCGCTACAATCCGTAACCAAGAACTCCAGTTTACCAATATTCTCCAAGAAGGCGGAGATTATGTAACTAAGGATATCTCTAAAGTCTTGAAGACATCACAGAAACTAGCCGAAGGTTTAAAATTAAACTATGGAGAGGCTTATCCTCCTATTGCAAGTAAAGAAACCTTCCAAGTAGAGGTTATTGGGGAAGTAGAACCTGTTGAAGTGACAGAAAATTACTTGTCAGAAATTATTTCTGCACGTATTAAGCATATTTTTGAACAAATCAAACAAGACTTAGACAGAAGACATTTATTGGATCTTCCTGGTGGCATTGTTTTGATTGGTGGAACGGCTATTTTACCTGGTATTGTGGAGCTTGCTCAAGAAGTTTTTGGTGTTCGTGTCAAGCTTTATGTTCCTAATCAAGTTGGGATTCGTAATCCAGCCTTTGCTCATGTGATTAGCTTGTCAGAATTTGCGGGACAATTGACAGAAGTACATCTCTTGGCTCAGCGAGCAGTCAAGGGTGATGAAGGACTATTCCAACAACCGCTTGGTTTTGGGGGTATGATTCAGAAAACAGCTCAGTTTGTCCAATCAACTACTGTTCAACCAACCCCTGCTCCAGAAGTAGAACCTGTAGCTCCTGCAGAACAAATTGCAGATTTCCAACAGACTTCACAAAATAAACCGAAATTAGCAGATCGTTTCCGTGGCTTGATCGGAAGCATGTTTGACGAATAAAGAGGAAAAATAAATTATGACATTTTCATTTGATACAGCTGCTGCCCAAGGCGCAGTGATTAAAGTAATTGGTGTCGGTGGAGGTGGTGGCAATGCCATCAACCGTATGGTCGACGAAGGTGTTACAGGCGTAGAATTTATCGCAGCAAATACCGATGTGCAAGCCTTGAGTAGTACAAAAGCTGAGACTGTTATTCAGTTGGGACCTAAATTGACTCGTGGTTTAGGTGCTGGGGGTCAACCTGAGGTTGGTCGTAAGGCTGCTGAAGAAAGCGAAGAAACACTGACTGAAGCTATCAGTGGTGCAGATATGGTCTTCATCACTGCTGGTATGGGAGGAGGATCTGGAACTGGAGCTGCTCCTGTTATTGCCCGTATCGCCAAAGATTTAGGTGCTCTTACAGTTGGTGTTGTAACACGTCCGTTTGGTTTTGAAGGAAGCAAGCGTGGACAATTTGCTGTAGAAGGAATCAATCAACTTCGTGAGCATGTAGATACTCTATTGATTATCTCAAACAATAACTTGCTTGAAATTGTTGATAAGAAAACACCGCTTTTGGAAGCTCTTAGCGAAGCGGATAATGTTCTTCGTCAAGGTGTGCAAGGAATTACCGATTTGATTACCAATCCAGGATTGATTAACCTTGACTTTGCCGATGTGAAAACAGTAATGGCAAACAAAGGCAATGCCCTCATGGGTATTGGTATCGGTAGTGGAGAAGAGCGTGTTGTTGAAGCAGCTCGTAAGGCAATCTACTCACCACTTCTTGAAACAACAATTGATGGAGCAGAAGATGTTATCGTCAACGTTACTGGTGGTCTTGATTTAACCTTGATTGAGGCAGAAGAGGCTTCACAAATTGTGAACCAGGCAGCAGGTCAAGGAGTGAACATCTGGCTCGGTACTTCAATTGATGAAAGTATGCGTGATGAAATTCGTGTAACAGTTGTCGCAACGGGTGTTCGTCAAGACCGTGTAGAAAAGGTTGTTGCTCCGCAAGCTAGACCGACTACTAACTACCGTGAAACAGTGAAACCATCTCATTCACATGGATTTGATCGTCATTTTGATATGGCAGAAACAGTTGAATTGCCAAAACAAAATCAACGTCGTTCGGATCAAACTCAAACATCTGCTTTTGGTGATTGGGATTTACGTCGTGAGACACTCGTTCGTCCGACGGATTCAGTAGTGTCGCCGGTAGAACGCTTTGAAATTCCAAATTCGCAAGATGAAGATGAGTTGGATACACCTCCATTTTTCAAAAATCGTTAAGTAAATGAATGTAAAAGAAAATACAGAACGTGTTTTTCTAGAAATTGCAGAAGCTAGTCTGAGTGCTCATCGCGAGAGTGGCTCAGTCTCTGTCATTGCAGTTACCAAGTATGTAGATGTACCGACAGCGGAAGCCTTGCTTCCGCTAGGGGTTCATCATATCGGTGAAAATCGTGTAGATAAGTTTCTAGAGAAATATCAAGCTTTAAAGGATCGAGATGTGACTTGGCATTTGATTGGTACCTTACAAAGACGTAAGGTGAAAGATGTCATTCAATACGTTGATTATTTCCATGCTTTGGATTCAGTAAAGCTAGCAGAGGAAATTCAAAAAAGAAGTGACCGAGTCATCAAGTGTTTCATTCAGGTGAATATTTCTAACGAAGAAAGTAAACACGGCTTTTCGAGAGAGGAACTGCTGGAAGTCTTGCCAGAGTTAGCCAAACTAGATAAGATTGAATATGTTGGTTTGATGACAATGGCGCCATTTGAGGCTAGCAGTGAACAGTTGAAAGAGATTTTCAAGGCGACTCAAGATTTACAAAAAGAAATCCAAGAAAAACAAATTCCAAAGATGCCTATGACCGAGTTAAGTATGGGAATGAGTCGTGATTATAAAGAAGCGATTCAATTCGGTTCCACCTTTGTTCGCATAGGTACAGCATTTTTTAAGTAGGAGAGAACCATGTCTTTAAAAGATAGATTCGATAGATTTATAGATTATTTTACGGAGGATGAGGATTTAAGTCTCCCTAATGAAAAACGAGATGAGCCCATTTTGACTCCAGTAAATTCTACACAGGACAAGGCTCTTTCAACAAATCAAACACCACGCACAAGCACAACTAGTACAAAAGAAGCTAATATTACTAGACTGCATGCACGTCAACAAGAGTTAGCCAAGCAAAGTCAGCATTCTACTGAAAAAGTAACAATCGATGTTCGTTACCCTAGAAAATATGAAGATGCGATAGAAATTGTTGATTTATTAGCAGGAAACGAAAGTATTTTGATTGATTTTCAATACATGACTGAAGTGCAAGCTCGTCGTTGTTTAGATTATCTGGATGGAGCTTGCCATGTTCTAGCTGGAAATTTGAAAAAGGTAGCTTCTACCATGTACCTGTTGACACCAGTGAATGTTATTGTAAATGTTGAAGATATTCGTTTACCAGATGAAGATCAACAGGGTGAGTTTGATTTTGATATGAGACGAAATAGAGGACGATAATGATTTTTTTAATTCGTCTGATTTATAATGCAGTGGATATTTACTCCCTGATTTTGGTAGCCTTTGCTGTCATGTCTTGGTTTCCAGGCGCCTACGAATCAAGTTTGGGTCGTTGGATTATAGCATTGGTAAAACCAGTGCTTGCTCCTTTGCAACGTCTGCCTTTACAGATAGCAGGTCTAGATTTATCTGTTTGGGTTGCGATTGTTTTGGTTCGATTTTTAGGGGAAAACTTAGTGCGTTTTCTGGCGATGATAGGATGAATAAAGGGATTTACCAGCATTTCTCCATAGAAGATCGTCCCTTTCTTGATAAGGGAATGGAATGGATAAAGAAGGTGGAAGATAGCTATGCTCCTTTTTTAACTCCTTTTATCAATCCTCATCAGGAGAAACTATTAAAAATTTTAGCCCAAACCTATGGTCTTGCTTGTAGCAGTAGTGGGGAATTCGTCTCAAGTGAGTATGTTCGAGTTTTATTATACCCAGATTATTTCCAGCCAGAGTTTTCAGATTTTGAAATGTCTCTCCAGGAAATTGTGTATTCCAATAAATTTGAACACTTAACGCATGCTAAGATTTTAGGGACAGTCATCAATCAATTAGGGATTGAACGGAAACTTTTTGGAGATATCCTAGTAGATGAAGAACGGGCGCAGATTATGATTAATCAGCAGTTTCTTCTTCTCTTTCAAGATGGATTAAAGAAAATTGGCCGTATACCCGTTTCGCTGGAGGAACGTCCTTTCACCGAGAAAATAGATAAGCTAGAACAGTATAGAGAGCTGGATTTATGCGTGTCTAGTTTTAGATTAGATGTTCTTTTATCAAATGTTTTAAAACTATCTAGAAATCAAGCCAACCAGTTGATTGACAAGAAATTTGTCCAAGTAAATTATCATATGGTAGATAAATCAGATTATACTGTTCAAGTTGGAGACTTGATTAGTGTGAGAAAATTTGGGCGTTTGAGGTTACTTCAAGATAAGGGACAAACTAAAAAAGAGAAGAAAAAAATAACAGTCCAGTTGTTATTAAGTAAGTGAGGAAAAATATGCCAATTACATCGTTAGAAATCAAAGATAAAACCTTTAGCACACGCTTTAGAGGTTTTGATCCAGAAGAAGTAGATGAATTTTTAGATATTGTAGTCCGTGATTATGAAGATTTAGTCCGCTCTAATCATGATAAGGATTTACATATTAAGAGTTTAGAAGATCGTTTGTCTTATTTTGATGAGATGAAAGATTCATTGAGCCAGTCTGTATTGATTGCCCAAGATACAGCTGAACGAGTAAAACAAGCTGCATCTGAACGTTCAAACAATATTATCCATCAAGCAGAGCAAGATGCACAACGTTTATTGGAAGAAGCTAAGTACAAGGCAAATGAAATTCTTCGTCACGCAACTGATAATGCTAAGAAAGTTGCTGTTGAAACCGAAGAATTGAAGAACAAGAGTCGTGTCTTCCACCAGCGTCTCAAATCTACAATTGAGAGTCAGTTGGCGATTGTTGAATCTTCAGATTGGGAAGATATTCTTCGTCCAACAGCTACTTATCTTCAAACAAGTGATGAAGCCTTTAAAGAAGTTGTTAGCGAAGTACTTGGAGAACCTATTCCAGCTCCAATTGAGGAAGAACCAATTGATATGACACGTCAATTCTCTCAGGCAGAAATGGCAGAGTTACAAGCTCGTATTGAGGCAGCCAATAAAGAATTGGCTGAATTTGAAGCTCAGGCTAAACAGGAAGTGGAAAATCCAACTCCTGTAGTGAGTCCTCAAATTGAAGAAGAGCCTGCTCATCCAGTTGGTCCAATGTATGAAGAGCCAGAAGTAGTCCCAAGCCATTACTCAGGTCCAACACCAGCTACTGAAGCTGTAAACTCAGAACCAGGTTTTGTGGCACCGCAAGAATCTGTTACAATTTTATAAGAAATATTCTGAGAACAATATCTTATCCTTATATTTCCAGCGAGCAGGAGATGGTGTGAGTCCTGTAATCCCTATTGATAAGATTATCCTCTCAAAAACTCAAATCTGAATGGAGTAAGATTTGACGTTCCCCACGTTACGGGATAAGAGGAAAAAAGCTGAGTCTTTTTTCGAATAAAGGTGGTACCACGATTTTCGTCCTTTTTGGAAGTCGTGGTTTTTAATTTGTTATTATTTATAAAGGAGATACCATGAAACTCAAAGATACCCTTAATCTTGGGAAAACAGCTTTCCCAATGCGTGCAGGCCTTCCGACTAAAGAGCCAGTTTGGCAAAAGGAATGGGAAGATGCAAAACTTTACCAACGTCGTCAAGAATTGAACCAAGGAAAACCTCATTTCACCTTGCATGATGGCCCTCCATACGCGAACGGAAATATCCACGTTGGACATGCTATGAACAAGATTTCAAAAGATATCATTGTTCGCTCAAAATCTATGTCAGGTTTTAACGCACCATTTATCCCTGGTTGGGACACTCATGGTCTGCCAATCGAGCAAGTTTTGGCAAAACAAGGTGTTAAACGCAAAGAAATGGACTTGGTTGAGTACTTGAAACTTTGCCGTGAATACGCTCTTTCTCAAGTAGATAAACAACGTGAAGACTTTAAACGTTTGGGTGTTTCTGGTGACTGGGAAAATCCATATGTGACTTTGACTCCTGATTATGAAGCAGCGCAAATCCGTGTCTTCGGTGAGATGGCTAATAAAGGTTATATCTACCGTGGTGCAAAACCAGTTTACTGGTCTTGGTCATCTGAGTCAGCCCTTGCTGAAGCAGAGATTGAATACCATGACTTGGTTTCAACTTCTCTTTATTATGCAAATAAAGTAAAAGATGGCAAAGGTGTTCTAGATACAGATACTTACATCGCTGTCTGGACAACTACTCCATTTACCATTACAGCTTCTCGTGGTTTGACTGTTGGAGCGGATATTGATTACGTTTTGGTTCAACCTGCTGGTGAAACTCGTAAGTTTGTGGTTGCTGCAGAATTGTTAACTAGCTTGTCTGAGAAATTTGGCTGGGCTGATGTTCAAGTTTTGGCAACTTACCGTGGTCAAGAACTCAACCACATCGTAACAGAACACCCATGGGATACAGCTGTAGATGAATTGGTTATCCTTGGTGATCACGTTACCACTGACTCTGGTACTGGTATTGTCCATACAGCCCCTGGTTTTGGTGAAGACGACTACAATGTCGGTATTGCTAATGGTCTTGAAGTTGCGGTCACTGTTGATGAACGCGGTATCATGATGGCTAATGCTGGTGCTGAGTTTGAAGGTCAATTCTATGAAAAGGTAGTTCCAACTGTTATCGAGAAACTTGGTAACCTCCTTCTTGCCCAAGAAGAAATCTCTCACTCATATCCATTTGACTGGCGTACTAAGAAACCAATCATCTGGCGTGCAGTACCACAATGGTTTGCCTCAGTTTCTAAATTCCGCCAAGAAATCTTGGATGAAATTGAAAAGGTGAAATTCCACTCAGAATGGGGTAAAGTCCGTCTTTACAATATGATCCGTGACCGTGGCGACTGGGTTATCTCTCGTCAACGTGCTTGGGGTGTTCCGCTTCCTATCTTCTACGCTGAAGATGGTACAGCTATCATGACTGCTGAAACTATTGAACATGTAGCTCAACTCTTTGAAGTACATGGTTCAAGCATTTGGTGGGAACGCGATGCCAAGGACCTCTTGCCAGAAGGATATACTCACCCAGGTTCACCAAATGGTGAGTTCAAAAAAGAAACAGATATCATGGACGTTTGGTTTGACTCAGGTTCATCATGGAATGGAGTTGTAGTAAACCGTCCTGAGTTAACTTACCCAGCAGACCTTTACCTAGAAGGTTCTGACCAATACCGTGGTTGGTTCAACTCATCACTCATCACATCTGTTGCTAACCATGGCGTAGCACCTTACAAACAAATCTTGTCACAAGGATTTGCCCTTGATGGTAAAGGTGAGAAGATGTCTAAATCTCTTGGAAATACCATTGCTCCAAGCGATGTTGAAAAACAATTTGGTGCTGAAATCTTGCGTCTCTGGGTAACAAGTGTAGACTCAAGCAACGACGTGCGTATTTCTATGGATATCTTGAGCCAAGTCTCTGAAACTTACCGTAAAATCCGTAACACCCTTCGTTTCTTGATTGCCAATACATCTGACTTTAACCCAGCTCAAGATACAGTAGTTTACGATGAGCTTCGCTCAGTTGATAAGTACATGACGATTCGCTTTAACCAGCTTGTGAAAACGATTCGTGATGCTTATGCTAACTTTGAATTCTTGACAATCTACAAGGCATTGGTGAACTTTATCAACGTTGACTTGTCAGCATTCTACCTTGATTTTGCCAAAGATGTTGTTTACATCGAAGGTGCCAAATCACTGGAACGCCGTCAAATGCAGACTGTCTTCTATGACATTCTTGTGAAAATTACGAAACTCTTGACACCAATCCTCCCTCACACTGCGGAAGAAATCTGGTCATATCTAGAGTTTGAAGCCGAAGACTTTGTTCAATTGTCAGAATTGCCAGAAGCAGAAACTTTTGCTAACCAAGAAGAAATCTTGGATACATGGGCAGCCTTCATGGACTTCCGTGGACAAGCTCAAAAAGCCTTGGAAGAGGCTCGTAATGCAAAAGTTATCGGTAAATCACTTGAAGCTCACTTGACAGTTTATCCAAATGAAGTTGTGAAAACTTTACTCGAAGCAGTAAACAGTAATGTAGCTCAACTCTTGATTGTGTCAGACTTGACCATCGCAGAAGGACCAGCTCCAGAAGCTGCTGTTAGCTTCGAAGATGTTGCCTTCACAGTTGAACGCGCTGTAGGTGAAGTATGTGACCGTTGCCGTCGTATCGATCCAACAACAGCAGAACGTAGCTACCAGGCAGTTATCTGTGACCACTGTGCAAGCATCGTAGAAGAAAACTTTGCAGACGCAGTGGCTGAAGGATTTGAAGCGAAATAAGGTTGTTGTATGATACTAAGAAGGAAAAGGATTGCAAACAGTCCTTTCCTTTTTGGTTTTGACTAGCTTTTTTGTGAAAAATTGTGTAAAATAGAATAGATAGATAAACGAGGGGAAACCTCGGAAAATTTAAAGGAGAATCCATCTAATGGTAAAATTGGTTTTTGCTCGCCACGGTGAGTCTGAATGGAACAAAGCTAACCTTTTCACTGGTTGGGCTGATGTTGATTTGTCTGAAAAAGGTACACAACAAGCGATTGACGCTGGTAAATTGATCAAAGAAGCTGGTATCGAATTTGACCAAGCTTACACTTCAGTATTGAAACGTGCAATCAAAACAACTAACTTGGCTCTTGAAGCTTCTGACCAATTGTGGCTTCCAGTTGAAAAATCATGGCGCTTGAACGAACGTCACTACGGTGGTTTGACTGGTAAAAACAAAGCTGAGGCTGCTGAACAATTTGGTGATGAACAAGTTCACATCTGGCGTCGTTCATACGATGTATTGCCTCCAAACATGGATCGTGATGATGAGCACTCAGCTCACACTGACCGTCGTTACGCTTCACTTGATGACTCAGTAATCCCAGATGCTGAAAACTTGAAAGTGACTTTGGAACGTGCCCTTCCATTCTGGGAAGATAAAATCGCTCCAGCTCTTAAAGATGGTAAAAACGTATTCGTAGGAGCTCACGGTAACTCGATCCGTGCCCTTGTAAAACACATCAAAGGTTTGTCAGATGACGAAATCATGGACGTGGAAATCCCTAACTTCCCACCATTGGTATTCGAATTCGACGAAAAATTGAACGTAGTTTCTGAATACTACCTTGGAAAATAAAAAATTGTAAGTCTAGAATTGATTTCTAGGCTTTTTGTTTTTGTTCCCAGTTTTCAACGACTTGAAAAAGCGATATAATGATATTAAATATGAAAGAAAGAGAAAATGATATGGCTTATATTGAGATGAAACACTGTTACAAGCGTTATCAGGTTGGGGACACAGAGATTGTGGCCAATCGCGATGTGAATTTTGAGATTGAAAAGGGTGAATTGGTTATTATTCTAGGTGCGTCTGGTGCAGGCAAGTCAACGGTTCTTAACCTTCTTGGAGGAATGGATACCAATAATGAGGGGGAAATCTGGATTGATGGTGTCAATATTGCAGGCTATAGTTCTCACCAGAGAACCAATTACCGCAGAAATGATGTCGGTTTTGTTTTTCAGTTTTATAATCTAGTGTCCAATCTGACAGCTAAGGAAAATGTGGAATTGGCCTCAGAAATTGTGACAGATGCCTTGGATCCTGAGCAGGTCTTGACAGATGTAAGCCTGGCTCATCGTCTCAATAACTTTCCAGCCCAGCTTTCTGGAGGGGAGCAACAGCGAGTCTCCATTGCACGTGCAGTGGCCAAAAATCCTAAAATTCTCCTTTGTGATGAACCGACTGGAGCCTTGGACTATCAGACAGGCAAGCAAGTCTTGAAAATTCTCCAAGATATGTCTCGTCAAAAGGGAGCGACGGTGATCATCGTGACTCACAATGGAGCTTTGGCGCCCATTGCTGATCGCGTGATTCATATGCACGATGCCAGTGTCAAGGATGTGGTGATCAACCAGCATCCTCAGGATATCGACAGTTTGGAGTACTAGCATGATCAAGCGAAAAACCTATTGGAAGGACTTAATTCAGTCCTTCACAGGCTCCAAAGGTCGTTTTTTATCCATCTTAACCTTGATGATGTTAGGGTCTCTAGCCTTAGTAGGCCTCAAAGTGACTAGCCCCAACATGGAGGCGACAGCTAATGCTTATTTAACAACTGCTCAAACCTTGGATTTGGCAGTTATGTCTAATTATGGTTTGGATCAAGCAGATCAAGAAGAACTAGAACGGATAGAGGGCGCAGAGGTTGAGTTTGGCTATTTGACAGATGTGGCTATGGATAATGGGCAGGATGCCATTCGGCTGTACTCCAAACCAGAGCGAATTTCAACCTTTCAGCTAAGAGAGGGACGACTTCCTCAGTCAGACAAGGAAATCGCTTTGGCCACTCATTTGCAAGGCCTATACAGCATGGGACAGGAGATTAGTTTTAAAGAAAAAGAAGAGGGTCATTCCTCTTTAAAAGACCATACTTATACCATTACTGGTTTTGTGGATTCAGCTGAAATCCTCTCCCAGCGAGATATGGGCTACGCAGCAAGTGGAAGTGGGACTCTGACATCCTATGGGGTGATTTTACCTAGTCAGTTTGATCAAAAAGTCTACAATATAGCTCGTTTGAAATATCAAGATTTAGCAGGCTTAAATGCTTTTTCAGTAGCTTATGAAGAAAAATCCAAGCAACATCAGGAAGATCTTGAACAAGCTCTATCAGATAATGGCAAGGTACGTCTGCAACTCTTGAAAAAAGAAGGGCAAGAGTCTCTCGATAAGGGGCAAGAAACCCTTGATAAGGCTGAGACTAATCTGCAGGAAGGCAAGCGTCGTTTAGCAGCTGCTCAAGCTCGTATACAGGCTCAAGAAAGTCAACTAGCCTTGCTTCCTCAAGCCCAGAGAGAGCAGACCTTTGCTCAACTTACCCAAGCCAAGCAGGAATTGAACAAGGAAGAGGACAAACTAAAACAGGCTGAACAAAATCTAGCCCAAGAAAAGGAAAAATTAGAAAAACATCAGCAAGTTTTGGATGATTTGGCTGAGCCTAAGTATCAAGTATATAATCGTCAGACCATGCCTGGCGGTCAAGGCTACCTCATGTATAGCAATGCTTCATCCAGTATTCGAGCAGTGGGTAATATCTTTCCTGTGGTTCTTTATGCCGTAGCAGCTATGGTGACCTTCACAACTATGACTCGTTTTGTGGATGAGGAACGAACTCATGCAGGGATTTTTAAGGCCTTGGGCTATCGTAGCAAGGATATTATCGCCAAGTTTCTCCTCTACGGCCTAGTAGCTGGGACTGTAGGAACAGCTCTTGGTAGCATACTTGGACATTATTTACTAGCCGGTGTGATTTCAAGTGTCATTACAAAAGGCATGGTGGTGGGAGAAACCCAGATTCAGTTCTATTGGACCTATAGCTTACTGGCTCTTGTCTTGAGTTGGTTGGCGAGTGTGTTACCAGCCTATCTGGTGGCTCGTAGGGAACTGCATGACGAAGCAGCCCAGCTTTTACTACCTAAACCACCTGTCAAAGGAGCTAAAATCTTACTTGAGCGCATCGGTTTTATCTGGCACCGTCTCAGTTTTACTCATAAGGTAACAGCCCGCAATATCTTCCGTTATAAGCAGCGGATGTTGATGACGATCTTTGGTGTGGCAGGTTCTGTAGCCCTTCTCTTTGCAGGTTTGGGAATCCAATCCTCTGTAGCAGGAGTTCCGTCTAGACAGTTTCAACAAATTCAACAGTATCAAATGATTGTCTCTGAAAATCCTAGTGCGACCAATCAGGACAAGGCAAATCTAGAAGAAGTATTGAAAGGGCAGGATATCCAAGCTTATCAGAAAATCTATTCTAAAACGCTAGACAAGGATTTCAAAGGTAAGGCTGGTCTTCAGACAATTACCCTTATGATGACAGAGAAGGAAGATTTGACTCCCTTTATCCATCTGCAAAATCATCAGCAAGAGTTGACATTAAAAGATGGAGTTGTCATCACAGCTAAATTCGCCCAGCTGGCAGGTGTTAAGGTTGGGCAGACTCTAGAAATTGAAGGTAAGGAACTAACGGTCGCTGCCATTGCTGAGAACTACGTTGGTCACTTTATTTATATGAGTCAGGCTAGCTATGAGCACATTTACGGACAACTACCCAAAGCCAACACTTATCTGGTCTCGCTAAAGGATATTAGTGCTACTAGTATCGAAAGACAGGCCGGCTTACTTATGAATCAATCTGCGGTGTCCAGCGTCGTCCAGAACGCTTCAGCCATTCGACTCTTTGACTCCGTCGCTAGCTCACTCAATCATACCATGACCATCTTGGTCATCGTATCGGTTCTGTTGGCTATTGTTATCCTCTACAATCTGACCAATATCAACGTGGCTGAGAGAATCCGTGAACTCTCTACTATCAAGGTTCTCGGCTTTCATAATAAAGAAGTCACCCTCTACATTTACCGTGAGACGATTGTCTTGTCTCTTGTGGGAATCGTCGTTGGTCTAGTAGCTGGTTTCTATTTACATCAATTTTTGATTCAAATGATTTCGCCTGCGACTATTCTCTTTTATCCGCAGGTAGGTTGGGAAGTCTATGTAATCCCAGTGGTAGCAGTAAGCACCATTTTAACCTTGCTTGGTTTCCTTGTTAATCGCCATCTGAGAAAGGTTGATATGCTTGAAGCCTTGAAATCTGTAGAGTAATTTAGTTGTTTTTATCAGATCGAACTTGAATTTACTCGTAAATCATGACCACCCGCATAGCGAGTGGTTTTTTTGTCTCGCACCTAGCGGAGCGAGACGGACTAATAGTCACATAATTATAAGGCTGATAGTATTAATTTCACTATCAGCCTTACAGGTTATTTAACGTTTCAGAAAAACTATGATGTCAATATTAACTAAACAGTATCTAATTCCTTCAAATAATTTTCTATCTTCATCAACATTAAAGGATTGTTATAAATCTTACATAACTCTCTTGCTTCTATATAATAATTTTTGACTTGTTCTTTGTCTAGAAATTTGGCTCCAGCATTTCCTACAAGAATAAGTAGAGGAGCCAGTTGGTAGCTTGTCTGTCTTTGTTTACAGAATTCAATCGTCTCAAGAGCTTCTTGGATGGCTTCATTATATTTTTCCTTTGATACTAGGTAGTGAGCGTAGTTGTAACGAACTCTGATATAGCCAAATAAAAACTCTTGATACTCAAAATTTTTTGTCTGATATAACTCCATTAAATGAGAGTAGTTTGCCTCATATTCTTGTTCACGACCCACTAAGGAATAGAAATTAGATAGAGTATTCAATGCCTTTAAATAAATCAGAGTATTTGAGGAGACTTTTAATAATATATTTTCCAATGAAGAAATTGCCTCACACTTACTGTCATATTGATAGAAATCAATAATAGCTTTAATCCATTCAAGGTAATTTCTGTCTTCTAGTGTTAGAAAAGTACTTCGTTCAATCTCTATTCTATAAATATATTCCAAATTGTCATAATTTCTGTCATCTAATAGTCGAGCAGATAATTGCTTGAAATTAGAGAGATTAGATTTAATTTCAATTTGTTCATTAAAAAAATAATCTAATGGTACTTCAAGTCGTTGTGAGAGTTTGAACAAAAGGTCTGCGGAGGGAATGAAATGCCCTCTCTCAATTTTACTAATCTGGCTTTGTTCACAAATTCCTTCTGCAAGAGTTTGTTGGGAGAGTCTCAACTCTTTTCTTTTCAATCTGAATTTCTCTGCGAGTGTATTCATTAAAGATAATAAACCTTTCTATTTGCTTAATTTTATTATAAAATTTTTAGTTCAAAATAGCAAGTTAAAGAAATAAATAATTCTCTATAGTAATAATAAAAAAAAAAAGTTCAAAATATAATAAAAATACTTGACTAAATAAAATATATCTGTTAGAATAAAAACAAGGAAAAAGAAAGGGGTTTCATTGCATGAGAAAAAAACGTGGAATTAAAAAATTAGTTACATTTGCATTGCTAGGTGTTTTTATGTTTAGTAATACAATTCCTTACCAACAGTTTATTCAGAAGAATAAACAATTGGAGATTCGAGTGCAATCGCAAAAGAAGTCCAATGGTCTTGATGTTGGGAAGGCTGATTGATTTCGTATTACTTTAAAATTCAACTATTTAGAGAAAGGTATTCTTATGAGAGCTTGTAACAATACCAGATAGATATAATAATGGAGATGTTTAATAAAATGCTTTCATAGCTAACCAACTGTTGAAAATTATGAGTTACAAAATCTAAAGTATTTAAGATTAGTTTATAAAATTAGGTCTCTGCCTGTAGAAAGGAACGTGCAGTTAGAAAGGAGGAAAAAATAGGATACTATAATTCAGACTGAGATTTCTAATTAAAATATGTAGTTGCATTTCGCTCATTTTCATAATATTTCATTTAGAGGAGTAATAATATGTTAAAATTTAGAAAAGTAGTTGCATCATCCCTTGCCGTTTTGGCAGTTAGTTTGGCTCTTCCTGTTTTGGCAGCTTCTCACCGTGGTGGCGAGTGGACCTATGGAGGCTATCATGATCCAAATAATTGGGGAGCATTTTCGAATTATTATCATGGTTCAGAGGATCACTGGGCCTATGTTGGAAGTAATGGACGTGACAATCAAAAGACAGCTTATGCAGGAGCACATAGTGCGGCCTATGCGTTTATTAATACAAATTTTGGGGAGCAAGTTACATTTGATGCGGGATGGCAAGAATAATTGAAGAAGATTCTTTTATCAATAGTTTAGTAAGCTTGTTAGTTTATAGAGGGCAGGGGTATTTCTGCCCTCTATTTTAGAATAAGGAATGCACTATGAAAAAATTATTTATACTCATATCCAACCTGCTTGCTAGTTTGTTCTTTGTTTGGGTATTTACCATTTGGACTGATACATATGTCTCCCATTATTACCCCAACGTTGTTGTACGTGATTCTTCCCCTGAAACAACTTTTCAGCATGTTGCTACACGCTTGGAAAAACTAGCAGAAGAAACGGATAGCTTTATTGCGATTCAACACCAAGATCCTAACTCAGAAGGTACTACAGTTTTTTCTTATACGACCTTTGGGGACGGAAAGTTGCCTGATGGGCTTCAGGAAAAAAATCTAGAAGATGCTCAAAGTAGTAGTGTTGAAACAAACTATTTTGTATTCGATGGAAACCTAGATATTCACTTGCTAAGGGAGGAGCTAAGTCAACTTGGCTTGACTAACATGCACCTGACAATTCCATCTAAACTATCTACGTTAATGGCTATCTTTAGTAACGGATTTCAGTTAATCAGTCTATTGATTTTCATCTTAACCTTTGTAGCACTGACTTTAATTAGTCAAATTAGCCAATTACGGTCGTCGGGCATTCGCCTCATTTCAGGAGAGAAACGGTGGTCCATTTTCCTTAGACCAGTTGGTGAGGATTTGAAAGGGATAGTTGTTGGTTTCAGTTTAGCTGGCGTTCTCGCCATTCTTATGCAAAAAATTCTGTCGCTTCCAACGCAATCCCTAATGACAATAGGAGAAGGCTTGCTCAGTTATAATCTCATCTTGTTGTCGATCTCCCTGTTTTTCGCTCAACTCTTCGCAGTTGGGATAAAAAAGATACACCTGATGCAGATTATAAAAGGGCAAGTGCCTGTCAGAGGAATCATTAGTTTAATTTTAATCGGTCAACTATTAGCGATTATTATTGTAACGCTGGGAATAGGGAGTAGTTTAAAGTATTCCCAAGCCTGGCAACAGCATCGGATTGGACAAGAGGTTTGGAGTCAGGAAAGGCAACTGACTATCCTATCAATCAGCCGTGAAGGAACGAGTCCTGGTTTTGATGAACAAGCTCAAAGAAAACTCAGAACTTGGTATCAATTGATGGATCTGGCTGTTTCAGAACAAAAGGCTTTCTTATCTAGACACCAGTTAATTGACCGTACTTTGCAAAATGGCATGGCTTCCTCCAAAAACTTGACAACCTCTACAGAATGGCACGATTACAGCCCGAATGGCAATGTCCTTATCGTCACACCGCAATACTTGGAGCGTCAAAACATTCCTGTAGATACAACTATTGAGCAAAAGATGAATCACCTTGATGTAGGGGAGTTTGTCTTATTACTGCCTGAACACCTCCGTTCAGAGGAAGAACATTATAAATCTGTTTTTGAAGACGACTTAACCAGTCGCATATCTAGTAAAGATGAACGACAGCAAATGACTGCTACGGTAGGTTATTTGGAATCAGGTCATGATCGTTTTGTGTATAATACGACCCCTATTTCTTACCAGCAGTTTTTGAAAGATCCAATCATCATTGTTATAACACCCCAATCAACTGGTCCACAGTCCATTGTGTTTTGGGTAGACGCAGTACAGAACTACGTTCTCTTTAATCAATTGTCTGATGCCCAGGAGCTTATCCAGAGACAAGGCATTGAAAATTGGGTCTCAGAAATGCAAACAGGTTACCACAACTACATCACATTATCGGATAATATCCAGAGGGAACGTTGGGTAATGCTAGCAGGAGCTGTGCTTGGGATTGCAACTTCAATCTTGTTGTTTAACACTATGAATAGGCTCTACTTTGAAGAATTTAGACGTGCTATTTTTATCAAACGCATTGCAGGTCTCAGGTTCTTAGAAATCCATCGCACTTATCTCTTTGCTCAACTGGGTGTGTTTTTACTGGGATTTATTGCGAGTGTATTTCTTATGGTAGAGATAGTAGTTGCTTTCTTAGTCTCGTTACTCTTTACTGGTCTATCTCTTTTACAGTTACATGTCCAAATGCAGAAAGAAAACAAGATGTCCATGCTTGTTTTGAAGGGAGGTTAATATGATTGAACTTAAACAGGTGAGTAAATCTTTTGGAGAACGAGAGTTATTTTCGAATCTTTCAATAACATTTGAGGCTGGAAAAGTCTATGCCTTAATTGGTTCAAGTGGTAGCGGAAAAACAACCTTGATGAACATGATTGGGAAATTAGAATCTTATGATGGCACGATTTTTTACCGAGGTAAAGACTTGGCCAATTATAAATCGAGTGATTTTTTCCGTCACGAATTGGGCTACCTCTTCCAGAACTTTGGCTTAATTGAAAACCAAAGTATTGAAGAAAACCTTAAGCTAGGTCTCATTGGTCAAAAGTTGAGTCGGTCGGAACAGCGGTTGAGGCAGAAGCAGGCTTTAGAACAGGTCGGCCTGGCTTATCTTGACCTAGATAAGCGCATCTTTGAGTTATCGGGCGGAGAATCGCAACGGGTTGCCTTGGCAAAAGTTATCTTAAAGAATCCACCCTTTATTCTGGCAGATGAGCCAACAGCTTCAATAGACCCAGCAACCTCTCAGTTGATTATGGAGATTTTGCTATCTCTTCGAGATGATAATAGGCTAATTATTATCGCAACACATAATCCGGCAATTTGGGAGATGGCTGATGAAGTGATCACGATGGATCGTCTGAAATAAAAATCCTTGTTTTTAATTGCACGATGAGTTACTGAAATATTATCGTGAATCAATAATTGGAGTTAATTTAGAATTGTACTTTATTAATATTGAGGTAACTTTTTCTTGATAAAGGAAGAAATAGTGGAGAGGAAGTTAGATTGAAAAAATTCGACAATTATATTATTGAGAAGCCTTGCGATTCTAATTCAGATAAACTGCAAAAAATCTCAATAATTGAAAGTTTGGTAGATGATATTTTGCAATTTTCTCTCAGAATCAATAATAGTGTAGGAGAGATTTTCCTCCTACAACCGTTTCAAAAGAAATATTTACCCATTGGAAGAAGATGTTGCAGTGGATAATGTGTTACTCACTGAAAAATATAATTTTCAACTAAAAGATTTTGAAGGATTCATTTCAAAATAAACAATAATTAAAGAATAAGAAAAATCCTCCGTTTCAAAGAGTAGGGAACTCTTTGTGACAGAGGATTTTTTCTATAGGGCTTTAGCAGCTGCAATTGCGGCTTCGAAGTTTGGTTCAGAGTTGATATTATCCACGTATTCAACGTAGCGAATCGTATTGTCAGTGTCGAGGATAAAGACTGCGCGTGCCAATAGGTGCCACTCATTGATTAAGAGGGCATAATCACGTCCAAAGGAATGGTCGAAATAGTCTGAGAGCATGATGGCATTTTCAATACCTTCAGCACCACACCAACGTTTTTGGGCAAATGGTAGGTCCATAGAAACAGTCAAGACGACCGTGTTGTCCAGTCCAGCCAGTTCTTCATTAAAGCGACGCGTTTGAGTTGAGCAGATACCTGTATCGATAGAAGGCACGACACTCAAGACTTTTTTCTTACCATCAAAATCAGCCAGAGATTTTTTAGAAAGGTCTGTTGCAGTGAGAGAAAAATCAAGCGCCTTGTCGCCGACTTGTAGTTGTTTACCTGTAAAGCTCACAGGATTTCCGAGAAAAGTTACCATAAGATACTCCAATCTTTTTTCTTCCATTTTAGCTGAAACGGTCAGAATTTTCCAATGATTTGACTGGAAATATGGGCATAGAAAAAACGCCAGCTCATGTGAGAATGACGTTTTTAGAGGCTTATTTTGCCAATCCTTCAGCAATCTTGTCAAGGTTGTATTTCATCATGTTGTAGTAGCTGTCGCCTTCTTTACCTTGTTCTGCGATAGAGTCAGTAAAGATTTGTGCGTAGATTGGGATATTTGTATCTTGTGAGACAGTCTTCATTGGACGGTCATCTACACTTGATTCTACAAAGAGTGATGGAACTTTTGTTTGGCGAAGTTTTTCAACCAAGGTCTTGATTTGTTCAGGTGTTCCTTCTTCTTCAGTATTGATTTCCCAGATGTAGGCACTTGGGACACCATAGGCTTTAGAGAAGTATTTGAATGCTCCTTCGCTGGTTACAATGAGTTTCTTTTCAGCAGGGATGTTATTAAATTTATCCTTACTTTCTTTATCAAGTTTGTCTAACTTATCAGTATATTCTTTGAGATTTTTTTCATAGAATTCCTTGTTGTTAGGATCTTTAGCGCTCAATTGTTTGGCGATATTTTTAGCAAAGATAATTCCATTTTCAAGGTTAAGCCAAGCGTGTGGGTCTTCTTTACCTTTTTCATTTTTTCCTTCAAGGTAGATAACATCAACGCCTTCGCTGACTGCAAAGTAGTCTTTGTTTTCAGTTTTCTTAGCATTTTCTACCAATTTGCTAAACCAAGCATTGCCACCTGTTTCAAGGTTGATACCGTTATAGAAAATGAGGTCAGCCTCAGAAGTTTTCTTAACATCTTCAGGGAGTGGTTCGTATTCGTGTGGGTCTTGTCCAATCGGAACGATACTGTGAAGATCAATCTTGTCACCAGCAATATTTTTAGTAATATCAGCGATGATTGAGTTTGTAGCAACAACTTTTAGTTTTTGACCAGAAGCTGCATCTTTTTTTCCGCTAGCACATGCTACAAGAGCAATAACGGAAAGAAAGAGAACGAGTAATGTACCTAATTTTTTCATTAGATCCTCCAATTTATTGGGGTTTTGCCCCTTATTTTAACAAATGTTTATTTTTCAGTTTCAAATATCGTTGTTTAGGAGAGATAAAGAAACTGATTAAGAAGAAGCTAGCAGCTGTAAGTACGATGCTAGAACCAGCTGCTAAGTTTAAACTATAGCCAATAAAGAGTCCCAAAACTGAAGCTGTAGCTCCAAAGGTTGAGGAAAGGAAAATCATACTTTTCAGGCTATTAGCATACAGATAAGCAGTTGCAGCTGGGGTAATCAGCATGGCTACAATCAGGATAGTTCCAACACTTTGCATGGCTGTCACAGACACGAGAGTCAGGAGTATCATGAGGAGGTAGTGATAGAAATTGACAGGCATTCCCATGGCTTTAGCCAGAAGTTCATCAAAGGAAGTTATCAAGAGTTGCTTGAAGAAAATCCAGATTAACAAGAGAATGACCGCCCCTACGCCCATAGTGATAAACATATCCGTATCTTGGACGGCTAGAATATTACCAAAAAGGATATGGAAAAGGTCAGTTGAACTTTTAGCGACACTAATCAAGATGATACCGAGGGCTAAGAAAGAAGAAAAGGTAATGCCGATGGCGGTATCGCTTTTGATAATCGAGTTCCCCTTGATGTAGGTAATGATGATAGCAGCTAGCAATCCAAAGACAATGGCTCCGATAAAGAAGTCAACGCCTAAGATGAAGGAGAGGGCTACACCTGGTAAGACAGCATGTGAAATAGCATCTCCCATGAGTGACATCCCACGTAGAATGATGAAACATCCCACAGCTCCAGCTACGACCCCGACGACAATAGCTGTTATCAAGGCATTTTGTAGGAAATGGAATTTTTGCAATCCATCGATAAATTCTGCAATCATAGGTCACCTCCATTGAAAAAGAGTCGATTACCGTAAGCTTCTTTGAGATTGGCTTCGGTAAAGGTTTCTTTGGTTGGACCAAAGGCAATCACTTCTCGATTGACAAGTAAGACTTGATCGAAGTAGTGGGAAACCTTGCTGAGGTCGTGGTGAACGATGAGAACCGTCTTACCAGCTTTTTTCAAATCTCTCAGCGTATTCATGATGATTTCCTCACTGACAGAGTCAATCCCAACAAAGGGTTCATCCAAGAGGATATAATCGGCTTCCTGCACCAAACATCTGGCAATCAAGACCCGCTGGAATTGACCTCCAGACAGTTGACTGATTTGACGTTCAGCGTAGTCAGCTAGGCCGACGATTTCAAGGGCTTCCTCTACTTTTTTCCAATGTTTAGCATTTAAACTGCGAAAGAGAGGAATAGAGGGAAATAGTCCTAGCGAGACACATTCCTTGACCTTGATGGGAAAGTTGTAGTCGATATTGATTTTTTGTTCGACATAGGCAATTCGGTGTAAGGATTTTTTAACTTCCTTGTCATCGAGAAATGCCTGACCTTGATGTGGGATAATTCCCAGCATACCTTTTAATAATGTTGATTTTCCAGCACCGTTTGGACCAATGATTCCGGTAATTGTTGGTCCTTGGAGCACTAGTGAAATATCCTTAAGTGCCAACGTTTCTTTATAGGAGACACTGAGGTTTTCGATACGTATCATAAACTTATATTCCTCCTGACTCTTAATATACCTTAAAAAAAAAATTAAGTCAAGTTAATTTTTCAAAAAATTAAAATATTAACAGTAAAATATTTAAGTTTCTTTAATCTTGTATTTTAATTGCATTCCCAGGTAATTTTTGTTAAGCTAAAAGCAAGTACAAATGAAAGCGAGAACAAGATGACACGTTATCAAGATGATTTTTATGATGCAATCAATGGAGAATGGCAGAAAACAGCTGAAATCCCAGCAGATAAGTCTCAAACTGGAGGTTTTGTTGATTTAGATCAGGAAATTGAAGACCTGATGCTGGCGACAACTGACAAGTGGTTGGCAGGAGAAGAGGTGCCTGAGGATGGTATTTTGGCAAACTTTGTCAAATACCACCGCCTAGTTCGTGATTTTGACAAGAGAGAAGCTGACGGTATCACACCTGTTTTGCCTCTCCTTAAAGAATTCCAAGAATTGGAGACTTTTGCAGATTTTACAGCTAAACTAGCAGAGTTTGAACTTGCTGGCAAACCTAACTTCCTTCCTTTTGGTGTATCGCCAGACTTTATGGATGCCAGAATCAATGTTCTATGGGCTAGCGCTCCAAGCACCATCTTGCCAGATACGACCTACTATGCAGAAGACCATCCTCAACGCGAAGAGCTCTTGACTCTTTGGAAAGAAAGCAGCGCAAATCTCCTCAAGGCTTATGATTTCTCTGATGAAGAAATTGAAGACTTGCTAGAGAAAAGACTAGAACTGGACCGTCGAGTTGCGGCAGTGGTGCTCTCTAATGAAGAAAGTTCAGAGTATGCTAAACTCTACCATCCATATGCTTACGAAGATTTCAAGAAATTTGCGCCTGCCCTACCTTTGGATGACTTCTTCCAAGCTGTTCTTGGACAAGCACCAGACAAGGTTATCGTAGACGAGGAACGCTTCTGGCAAGCAGCAGACCAATTCTATAGTGAAGAGGCATGGCCTCTCCTCAAGGCAACCTTAATTTTAAGTGTTGTTAATCTCTCAACCAGCTATTTAACAGAAGAAATTCGTGTCTTGTCAGGTGCTTACAGCCGTGCGCTATCTGGAGTTCCAGAAGCCAAAGACAAGGTTAAAGCTGCCTACCAGCTAGCACAAGGTCCATTCAAACAAGCCTTGGGTCTCTGGTATGCCCATGAAAAATTCTCCCCAGAAGCCAAGGCAGACGTGGAGAAAAAAGTGGCAACTATGATTGATGTCTATAAGGAACGTTTGGCTAAAAATGACTGGCTGACTCCTGAAACTCGTGACAAGGCCATCGTCAAACTCAATGTCATCAAGCCTTATATCGGTTACCCAGAAGAATTGCCAGAACGTTATAAGGACAAAGTAGTAAATGAAAATGCTAGCCTTTTTGACAATGCTCTAGCCTTTGCGCGTGTGGAAATCAAACACAGTTGGAGCAAGTGGAACCAGCCTGTAGACTACAAGGAGTGGGGCATGCCTGCTCATATGGTCAATGCTTACTACAATCCACAGAAGAACCTGATTGTCTTCCCAGCGGCTATTTTACAGGCACCTTTCTATGACTTGCATCAGTCATCTTCTGCTAACTACGGTGGTATTGGTGCAGTTATTGCCCACGAAATTTCCCATGCCTTTGATACCAACGGAGCTTCCTTTGATGAAAATGGTAGCCTCAAGGATTGGTGGACAGAGAGTGACTATGCTGCCTTCAAGGAGAAAACACAAAAAGTTATTGACCAGTTTGATGGACAAGATTCTTATGGAGCAACTATCAACGGTAAATTGACTGTATCAGAAAACGTGGCTGACTTGGGAGGAATCGCTGCAGCTCTTGAAGCAGCTAAGAGAGAACCAGACTTCTCAGCAGAAGAGTTCTTCTACAACTTCGGTCGCATCTGGCGCATGAAAGGTCGCCCAGAATTTATGAAACTTTTGGCTAGCGTCGATGTGCACGCACCAGCCAAACTCCGTGTCAATGTGCAAGTACCAAACTTCGATGATTTCTTTACAACCTATGATGTCAAAGAAGGAGACGGTATGTGGCGTTCGCCAGAAGAGCGCGTGATTATTTGGTAATGCAAAGAGGTCAGTAATCAGAAAAAAGGCATTCAATCAGGTGTGAAAACCTTGTCTGGATGCCTTTTGTAATAGAAAGATTTGCTGGATAGTTTACTTAAATTGTGCTGTTGATTGTCATCATTTTACTAGAAAAAAGGATTGAAAGTTTTTTCGTGAGCGATAGTAGTAGCTGGACCATGCCCTGGATAGACATCATAGTTTGGTAGGGTGAAGAGTTGGGTCTGGATACTATGAAGGAGTTGCTCCATGCTACCAGTCGGAAGATCCGTCCGTCCGATTGTTTCACGGAACAAAGCATCTCCTGTCAAGACTAGGTGAGCTTGCGGAAAGACGATAGAAACACCGCCGATAGAGTGCCCTGGTGTTGGCAAGACAGTGAAACGAAATTCCTCTAGTTGGTATTCTTCGTGAAAGATAAAAGTGTGTTCTGCAGGTTTTGCGACCACATCTGCCATATCATCGTGACGAGGGAGACCAGAGAGATTATCGACAGGAGTGTAGAGCCAGCTGGCTTCGCTCTCTGCGATATAGACAGGAGGATTGCCAAAAGTCTCACGAACCAAGTCCAGGCTAATGATATGGTCATAATGGGCGTGGGTAAGGAGAATAGCGCAGATCGGTTTGTTGATCTTCTCGATGGTCTGACGAATGGCTTCCCAATGGCTGCCAGGATCAACAACGATGAGGTGCTTTTCGCCTTCTAGGTAATAGGTGTTTTCATAGGCGACAGGATTCACGGTTTTATGGATTTTCATACTAGCTCCAATCTTAAAGAATGTACTAAATTAAGTATAGCACAGTTGGGAAAAATAGGTAAGAATTTAGAATGAACTTAAAAACCAGCATGACTAGATGAAGACAGGCTGGTTATCAATTTATCAATATTGGAGAGGTGTCAATTGCCCTTCATAGGTTGCATAAACTCCGTCATTAGCTTGTTTGATAGATGTGATGTTTAGAGTGCCACCGTAGTTGGCTTCTCGTTTGTCGCTATATTCACTATAAGTTATCCTATTGGGCAGGTTCTGGTCGTTAGCATAGTATTGAACGACTGTTTTTTTATAGCCTTGCTGGCTGAATAGGAACAGGCAGCTAACTCCTAACACTAGGAGAGCAAAGATAGAAATACCAGTTTTTTTCATAGGATACTCCTTTGTAAAATAACGTCATTCAATTATATTGACTTGAATGAAAAAGTGATAATCATAGGGAGTTAAATTATATTTAGATTACAATATGGTTTCCGTTCTTCTGTCTCTCCTTCTATCACCTAAATAGAAAATCTAACTGTATAACATATTATAAAAAAACATTTCAGAATTGTCAATCAATTCTGAATTATTTTTTTCTTATTCTGTTCTAAGGATTAAAGAAGGGACTTTCGAAATTGTTGGGGATAAAAAGCCAGAGTAAGTCTTAGTAATTTCTTCCAATGAACTTGATTTAGATAAATTTGATTGGAAAGAATTTGAGCCGTTCAACTAGTGCTAGATGAAATTTAAAACTAAGCTAGATTCTGACATCATTGAATAGCAGTATACAAAAACCAAGGATAAAAAAATTACTTGGTTTTTTACTTGCTAGAAAAAGGTATTGAAAGTCTTTTTATGTTGGTTTATTGGTCTTGAGAATGGCTTCCCAATGGCTGCCAGGATCGACAACGATGAGATGCTTTTCTCCTTCTAAGTAATAGGTGTTTTCATAGGCAACAGGATTCACAGTTTTATGGATTTTCATACTAGCTCCAATCTCAAAGAATGTACTAAATTAAGTATAGCACAGTTGGGGAGAATAAGCATAAAAAGGAAATAGTTCTAGAAAGAAGGATATGGTTTGGATAAGAAAAAATAAGCCCCGAATGAGTTCGAGGCTTAGACTGTTTTAATTTCCAGCATAATATTTTTGGATTCCCTTGATAATCCCTTCAACTAGTTTATCTTGGTAGTCACTGCTGCGGATTTTTTGGTTTTCTTCTGGATTATCCATATATCCCATCTCCAGCAAAACAGCTGGTTTAGCTGTTTCACGGAGGACAGCAAAGGTTGCTTGCAAGAGCCCAGCATCTCTAGCTCCAGTTTCAGCTAGCAGTGAAGAATGGATATCAGCTGCGAGACGATTACTTTCACTCATCCGTTCAGGATTGTTGTGCCAATCCTTGTTAATCTTGCTAGGGAAACCAGGTTCATCCTTGTAAGAATAGGTCTGGATACCTAGATTAACGGTTGTATCATTTCCAGTAGCGTTGAAATGAAGGCTGATGAAAAAGTCAGCATTGGTCTTATTGACCATACGAGAACGCTCGGTAATAAAATCAACGTCTATGTCACTATCTCGAGAGGTGAGAACGGTATAGCCGAGTCCTTCTAGTCGTTTACGTAACTTACGATAAACTTGTAGGTTCAAGTCTTTTTCAGCTATGCCATAGTAATAAGCCCCGCGATCCTTACCACCGTGACCTGGATCGAGAAAGATGGTTTTAGAGTAATGTCCTTTTTGAAAACCTTGTGCTAATTCACGAATCCATTTTCCATTCCCTTGGAAGAGCTGGTTTTTACCATCCACAGCATAGGTTCCTGTAACATACACACCATCGTCCTTAAGATAGTACCAAGCTTGATAGTCTGGGTCATAAATCCATTCCTTATGGGCCATGTAGCCACCAGATTTAAGATAGTAGGAACCAATCCATTGTTTTTGAGCATATCGTCCGCCAGATTTGAGGTAAAACCAACTAGAGTAGCCTTGGTCGTAGACCCATTCCTTATCTGCCATAGCTCCGCTGGCTTTGAGGTAGTAATCGCCTTTCCAGACATTGGCCAACATTCTACCGTAGCCATCAAAAGCATACCACTTGCCATTAATTTGACTCCATTGGTTGGATAAATATTTACCTGAACCATTGATATAGTACCAATTATTTCCCATTTGGTACCAAGTGTTTTCAAGCAAGTAGCCATGACTATCAAAGAAATAACCATCATAGAGAGTATCTGTAAATTTGACCCCAGTTTGACTATAAAAAGTCCACTTGTTCCCCTCTTTTACCCAGCCAGTTTGTATAGGTTGATTAGGTTTGGTTTCCGTAGAAATAGAAGGTTTGCTTTCTTGTTCACTTGAACTAGCTGTACTTGACGAAGTTTCTGTACTAACTTGAGAATTGCTGGCAGAAGTAGTTGTAGAACTACTAATATGGTTACTAATAGAATGACTCGTATCATCAGCCGAAACGACTTGACTGGATAAGCCAAGAACAGCCAAAGCTAAAAATGTCAGTCTTTTGTGTACTTTCATGTAATTTGCCTTTCTAGAGAGATGAAATTTCAGTAATTATCGTAAAAAACTATTCTTATTACCATTATACACTAAAAAAGTTAGAAAATTACCAAAATATCAAATCTTTTCTTATTGAAAAAGAAGAAAGTATTTTCATTTTACTAACTTTTAACGCAGACAATATCAAAACAAAGTTAGATGAAGAACTATATAAATTTGTTGTTTTAGTGTGAATATTATTTTATCCTCCTTCCCAACAAACTGAATAAGCTTTAGAATCCTCTTTTTCTAGTTTTCATATTCTTAAAAAAGTGATAAAATGGTAGGAAGAATTGGAGAGTATAGATGCCAAAAGAAGTGAATTTAACAGGCGATGAGGTTGTCGCTTTAACGCAAAAATATTTATCAAAAGAAGATGTTGCTTTTGTCCATAAGGCCTTGGTCTATGCGGTGGAATGCCACAGTGGCCAGTATCGCAAATCTGGCGAACCTTACATTATTCACCCTATCCAAGTGGCAGGTATTTTAGCCAAACTCAAGCTGGATGCTGTAACGGTAGCTTGTGGTTTCTTGCATGATGTGGTGGAAGATACTGATGCGACCTTGGACGATTTGGAAAGAGAGTTTGGTCCTGATGTGCGCGTGATTGTCGATGGAGTTACCAAGCTCGGTAAGGTCAAGTACAAGTCTCACGAAGAGCAGTTGGCTGAAAACCACCGCAAGATGCTCATGGCCATGTCTGAGGATATCCGCGTTATCTTGGTCAAACTGTCTGACCGCTTGCACAATATGCGGACCCTGAAACATCTTCGAAAAGACAAGCAGGAGCGTATTTCCAAAGAAACTATGGAAATCTATGCCCCACTTGCCCATCGTTTGGGGATTTCCAGTGTCAAATGGGAATTGGAAGACCTGTCTTTCCGTTATCTCAATCCTACGGAGTTCTACAAGATTACCCATATGATGAAGGAAAAGCGCAGAGAGCGTGAGGCCTTGGTGGATGAGGTGGTCACAAAATTAGAGGAATATACGACAGATCGTCACTTAAAAGGAAAGATTTACGGTCGTCCCAAGCATATTTACTCTATTTTCCGCAAAATGCAGGATAAGAGAAAACGGTTTGAGGAAATCTATGATTTGATTGCCATTCGTTGTATTTTAGATACCCAAAGTGATGTTTATGCCATGCTTGGTTATGTGCATGAGCTTTGGAAGCCAATGCCTGGTCGTTTCAAAGACTATATCGCTAACCGCAAGGCCAATGGTTACCAGTCTATCCATACGACTGTTTATGGGCCAAAAGGGCCGATTGAATTCCAGATTCGGACCAAGGCCATGCATGAGGTGGCTGAGTACGGGGTTGCGGCTCACTGGGCTTATAAGAAAGGCATCAAGGGGCAGGTTAACAGCAAGGAATCAGCTATTGGGATGAACTGGATTAAGGAGATGATGGAGCTCCAAGACCAGGCCGATGATGCTAAGGAATTTGTGGACTCTGTCAAGGAAAACTATCTGGCAGAGGAAATTTACGTCTTTACCCCAGATGGTGCTGTCCGTTCCCTTCCCAAAGATTCAGGACCGATTGACTTTGCCTACGAAATCCATACAAAAGTCGGTGAAAAAGCAACTGGTGCCAAGGTCAATGGCCGTATGGTTCCACTGACAACCAAGCTCAAGACAGGGGATCAGGTTGAAATTGTCACTAACCCGAACTCCTTTGGACCTAGTCGTGACTGGCTCAACATGGTCAAGACCAGCAAAGCGCGTAACAAGATTCGTCAGTTCTTTAAAAACCAAGATAAAGAATTGTCTGTCAATAAGGGTCGTGAAATGTTGATGGCTCAGTTCCAAGAAAATGGCTACGTGGCCAATAAATTTATGGACAAGCGCCACATGGACCAAGTTCTACAAAAGACTAGCTATAAAACAGAAGAATCCCTCTTTGCGGCTATTGGTTTTGGAGAAATCGGTGCGATTACTGTCTTTAACCGTCTGACTGAAAAGGAACGCCGTGAGGAAGAGCGTGCCAAGGCCAAGGCTGAAGCAGAAGAACTTGTTAAAGGTGGCGAGGTCAAGGTTGAAAATAAAGAAACCCTCAAGGTCAAGCATGAGGGTGGTGTGGTCATTGAAGGTGCTTCTGGTCTCCTAGTGCGGATTGCCAAGTGCTGTAATCCAGTGCCTGGTGATGATATTGTCGGCTACATCACCAAGGGTCGAGGTGTGGCTATTCACCGTGTGGACTGTATGAACCTGCGTGCCCAAGAAAACTACGAGCAACGTCTCCTTGATGTGGAGTGGGAAGACCAGTATTCAAACTCAAATAAGGAGTATATGGCCCATATCGATATTTACGGCCTCAACCGTACAGGACTGTTGAATGATGTACTGCAAGTTCTTTCAAACACAACCAAGAATATTTCAACGGTCAATGCCCAACCAACCAAGGATATGAAGTTTGCTAATATCCATGTGTCCTTTGGCATTGCTAACCTCTCGACGCTGACTACGGTCGTGGATAAGATTAAGAGTGTGCCAGAAGTTTACTCTGTCAAACGAACCAACGGCTAATTATCCTAGCTCTTACTAGAAAGGCTATTATGAAAATCATTATCCAACGGGTTAAAAAAGCCCAAGTGAGTATCGAAGGTCAGATTCATGGAAAAATCAATCAGGGGCTCTTATTGCTGGTTGGTGTTGGACCAGAGGACCAAGAGGAAGATTTGGACTATGCCGTGAGAAAGCTTGTCAATATGCGGATTTTTTCAGATGCAGAAGGCAAGATGAACCTATCTGTCAAAGATATTGAAGGACAAATCCTCTCTATTTCTCAGTTTACCCTCTTTGCGGATACTAAGAAAGGCAATCGTCCAGCCTTTACAGGTGCAGCCAAGCCTGATATGGCATCAGACTTCTATGATGCCTTCAATCAAAAATTAGCGCAAGAAGTTCCCGTTCAGACAGGTATCTTTGGAGCGGATATGCAGGTTGAGCTGGTCAATGATGGGCCAGTTACCATTATCCTAGATACTAAAAATAGATAAGAAAGACCAAGCCAAGCCGGCTTGGTTTTTCTTATCTATTATAAAATACTCCAAAAGACATCGTTTCTTGATAGGCTTGGGGAAAGTCTTGTTTCAGGATTTGGCAGGTGCGATAGGAAGGGATAAGATGTCCTAGGATGAGGAGAGTTCCCTGGAGGAAAAGTGGCATACCACTTAAACATATCAAGGAGAGAATGATCAGGCTATCCCATAGGAGGATTTGTAAGGCAAAACGCCAGAATCTTGGTCTAATCTGGGAATAGAGTTGACTAAAGTGGTCACAAAGTTGGTTAGAAAGATAGGTCAATAGTACAGGATGAAAGAAAATGAGCCAAGCGCTATAAATCAAAATCCAGTCCCAAGTAAGTCTCTCTTTAAATGTCAAAAATGCCAGCATAATTCCATCAATGACAAGGAGTTGAATGGTTTTGATGAAGATGATTTTTTTCATGCTAAAACCTCCTTTTCCTTAGAGACACTCCCATAAAGAGATGTGTTTGTTGTAAAAGTCTGGATAGTTTTCTCTTAGGTAGTCCGCTGTCCTATAATATAAAGTAGAATGACAAGCAGTGATGATTGGCATAAGAGAGGGAGAACGCTGAGAACTAACGAAGGTTAAAAGGACAAAAAATAGAAAGTCGCTGATGAGCACCCCTAAATAGTAGAAGCGAATCTTTTTATTGATTTGAGGATAAATCTCAGCGAATTGATGTTTGAGTCGGACAACCAAGCGAAATAGTAGTAGACTCTGAGCAAGGAGGAAAATAAAACCAGAGAGCAAGAGCCATTCTAAAGCTGTCTCGGGTCTGGTGGTAAAAAATGCCAATAGTAGCAAATCAATGACTGCAATTGCTGTAAAATGGATTCTAAAGAGATTTTTCATGACAAGACCTCCCTCTTTTATCTAGCTTCATTCTACTCCAAAAGAATGGAAGTTACAACTAAAATGATAAAAAATTTTAGTAAGGAGATTCTGTTAGATTTCTTTATTTGATTTCCCTCCTATTGCTCCACTTCTTCATCATTCCAGACAAATAAAGCTCCGATTGCATTGAGGATATAAAAGATATATTTTCCGATATTGGCAAAGTTTCCTTGAATGCCAGCCTTTGTCAGCTGAACGAAATTGTAAATCAACCAAAAGCCCCACTGAGTTGTTAGTTTCAATGCATTCAAAGCATTGGCAATGAGGGACAGTGCAAAGGCAATAGTTGTCACGTAGGCAAGGAGATTCATCTTGCCTCCATAGCCGATATAGTTGGTCACAAAGGCAAAGAGGAAGGCGATGATTGAAATAATGATGGCTGTCAATTTTACCTGTTTTTGTCTCATTTGGTTGGGTCTGCCTTCTTGCGAAGCTTCCCATTTCTTTATGGCAAATGTATAGATAAGGAAGGTGACGGGATAGGTGATAATGGCCGCCTTATTTCCAAGGATATAATCAATAGTACCAGATAAAATGGTATTAACAATACCAAAGTAATTTCCCCATTTGCTTAATTTTCCCGTGAAACGAGTGGACAACATGGAAATCCCAACGTTGGTTACGGAAATCAATCCAAAGGGAACAAGAGCAGTCCATGGTCCCCAATCTACAAATTTATCGAGGCGTGAGTTGAGGTAACCAGATGCAATCGCAATTCCAACGACCAAAGTAACCCCGAAGAGGTCAAACCATTTGGATGTCGCAAAAATTTTTAGTGATTTTTTCATAGGTTAAAATATATTTCTTCTTTTTTTACAAATATTCTACAACTAAATGAAAGTAAAACCAAATGATAGAAATAAAACCCTGAAAATAAAACTTTCAGAGTTGGTTGGGGTGCTTGAGAAATTAGTTGATTTTCTCGACGTAGAGTTGTTTGGCAATGTCCATACCTACTTGTAAATCCTCTTCTTTACTGAGGATAGTGAAAGTATTGCTGAAGCCATCAAACTGCTGGACTTGGAGCTGGTCACCGATGTGAAGTGAGTGCTTGTCCAGATAATGGAGAATGTCAAAACTATCATGCACCCGAGTCAGGCGGTAGGATCCAGCTTCCTTGATATTAGCTAGTGGGAGGTTATTGATTTCAACCAGGAGTTCTCCCTTGGCAGGAATGGTTCCGCCGTGGGGGCAGGTCTTGGGGTATCCAAGTAATTTTTCAAGTCTCTCCACGAATAGGTCAGATACAGTATGTTCTAAAACCTCAGCTTCCTCGTGAATCTGGTCACTCGTATAGTCTAAATGATGGACTAGAAAAACTTCAATCAAGCGATGCTTACGGTAGAGCTCAGAGACCAGTTTGAGGCCGAGGTCCGTCAGTAGATAGCCACATTCCTTGTCTTTGAGGATGAGATTTTCGCTCTTCATCCGTTTAATCATTTCAGTTACGGCAGGGGGAGAGACTTGCATGCGGGCAGCAATTTCCTTGTTGGTGATTTTATGCAGGTCTATGCCAATTTCATAAATACACTTTAGATAATCTTCTTTATTCGGGGTCATTCGTTTCCTCTTGTCTAATATCTTTATCTAGTATATCAAAAAAAGCTAGATTTCTCTAGCTGTGACTTTTTATGTTATACTTATTGCAAGAGAAAAAACGAGGAGATGGATATGACGAAAATAGCTCTTCTTTCAGATATTCATGGGAATACCACCGCCTTGGAGGCTGTTTTGGCAGATGCTCGGCAACTAGGAGTGGATGAATACTGGCTTTTGGGAGACATTCTCATGCCAGGGACAGGGCGTAGAAGGATTTTGGACTTGTTGGCTCAACTACCGATTACGGCTAGAGTTTTGGGAAACTGGGAAGACAGTCTTTGGCATGGTGTCCGCAAGGAATTGGATAGTACTCGCCCCAGTCAACGCTATCTCTTGCGCCAGTGTCAGTATGTTTTAGAGGAAATTTCCCTAGAAGAAATTGAACTGCTCCACAATCAACCACTCCAGATTCATCGTCAGTTTGGTGATTTGACGGTGGGAATTAGCCACCATCTTCCTGATAAGAACTGGGGGAGAGAGTTGATTCATACTGGAGCGCAAGAGGATTTTGACCGCTTGGTGACCAATCCGCCTTGTGATATTGCTGTTTATGGTCATATTCACCAGCAGTTGCTTCGTTACGGGACTGGTGGGCAATTAATTGTCAATCCAGGTTCGATTGGGCAACCTTTCTTTCTAGATGCCCAGTTGCGGAAGGACTTGCGGGCCCAGTATATGATTTTAGAGTTTGATGGCAAGGGCTTGGTAGATATGGACTTCCGACGGGTAGACTACGATGTGGCAGCTGAATTGCAGCTGGCTAAAGACCTCAAACTTCCCTATTTTGAGGTTTACTATGAAAGTCTGGTCAATGGTATCCACCATACTCATCATCAGGAATTTCTGAGAGAATTAGCCCAGAAAGAGGGCTATGATAGGGAATTAGATGCTTGGTTGAAAAGTGGTAATGATTGACATTACAACTAAAAAGGGTATAATAAAAGAAAAAGAAGAGTAGAGGCAGGGGAGCCTCGTAAAAAGGAGAAGAGGATGCAAATTCCAAGTAGATTTACCATTGCGACTCATATGCTGATAATCATTGCCCTCAAGGGGAAGGAAAGCAAGGTGACCAGTGATTTTCTGGCTGCTAGTGTCGGGGTCAATCCTGTCATTATCAGAAAGACCTTGTCCCAGTTGAAGAAGGCAGAGTTGATTTCAGTCGCGCGCGGAACAGGTGGGACAGAGATTGTTAAGGATCTCAAGGATATTAGTCTATTAGATGTTTATCAAGCGGTTGAGTGTCTTGGTAAAACAGGTCAACTCTTCAGTTTCCATGACAATCCGAATCCAAATTGTCCAGTTGGAGCGCATATTCATGATGTTTTGGATCAAAAATTGGAGAGAATTCAGTTGGCTATGGAGGCTGAACTTGGTCAGACTAGTCTAGAACAAGTCGTGGCCGATGCAGAGAGTCAGATGAAGGATTGAGAGGGATAGATGCCCAATGTCATTAAGTTAAGAAATTCAAATACAATTCTGTATTTGGGTTTCTTTTTTATGTGATAAACTATAGTTAAGGAGGTATTTCCCATGATAAAACAGATGAAAGCTCAATCGGTAGTTGATTTCATCTATAGAGTAACATAAATCTCAAAAAATAGGGTGAAAAAACCTTTATTTGTTATGCACAAAAATAGAAGATAGGATAGAAAATCACTTTGATGACCTCAATCGTATCTCCTATCCAAATAGTTAGTTTACTAACTTAATGACATTGAGGTTATCTTGTGCATTTTTTAGTTATTAAAATAATCAATTTCCTTTATGACCTAATTTTTCTCTACAAGCTCTTTGGAGCAGAGCAACTGTAAGTATGAAAACCACACATAGAACCAAGATACTGCCCTCAATCCCAAAAACACCGCCGGTATATAAATCTTGACCCGTTAAATTTGTACTGAGTAAACTAAAAGGAACTTTTACCCCGCTCACATTCATTCCTAGAGCAATACACGGTATGCTATTCCAAATAAAATGAAATCCACTACTAAAAGAGAGGCTTTTTGTAAAAACACTGAACAATGACATCAATATTCCAAAAAAGAACAGTGTAAAAAACGAGATAATTGTGAAACCACCATTCAAAGAATGAACAAATGTAAAGGTAAAAGCTTGGATTCCACTGCTGATATACCAGTTAAAATTTTTCGATAAAATCGCTAAAATTCGACCTCTGAATAAGAATTCCTCTGCGTAACTTTGTACAACAAATCCGACTATTACTAATAAATATACTGTTGAATTAGGTGTAAAAGAATAGCTAATACTTACTTTTGATACTGTTGTAATAAGAAGTAACCCAATTGATAATACAATTGTTCCTACCAACATGCCAAATATATACTTACAAACATATTTCCATATATTTGTTGTTTTACACAGTCGGAATTTATAGGAAAATTGAGTTCCTGGGAAAAGAAGTAACAAATTTGAATATTGAAAAAACAATATATCTAACAAAAGCGACCTAAAGTTCCCACAAATAGTAAGATAGAAAAAACCACTAATTATTTTACAGGAAATGGCATAGAGTAATACCAAAAAAGTTGCTCTTAATGATTTTCTACTTTCCATTTTTTATAGGTGTTTTCTCTATCAAATCATCTTTTTTAACTCTATCAATTAAAATACTAATTGTTAAACAAACTAAAACTGCTACACATAGAGTCAGAAGTACTATAATTAAATTGTTTAATTGATATAGGTAGGCTACAAAATTTCCCATAATTGACACAATTATTATAGATACAATAATGGGAACATTAATTGATTGTGTCATTTGGCCTACCAGAATTGAAGCTAACACTACACTAAGTACAAAAAAGCCTGCAAACATAGCTACGAAGATAGCTTTTAACACATATACAAACAAGCCAATTGATAAAACACCAAGAGAGAGTCTTACAAAATAAAAAATAAGATTTTCAAGCAACAAAACAGGAACTAGACTTAATAAACAATGAATAGACAAAGAAATAACTTTACTTAGGAATATCTCAAATCTACCTCCTGGGAATAAAAAGATCATTTCCCTTGCATTTCCAATATAATCTTTTAATAACAAGCGATTTAGAATGACAACACCATAAATAGCAGCAACAGATACTGTTAATGTTGAAGCCAAAGTCATTATGCCTGCAGAGTCAGTTAAAATAGAGTTTTGATCAGATGACTCAAAATGTCCTACCAAACTGAAAAAAATCAAAGCTGATAAATTGACTAATATATTTGTCCACATAATGCCCCTAAAATGACGACCATGGGTAGTGAACTCATAAATGATCTTTTCCTTCATACACCGTATTCCTCTTTTATTTTTCTATAGAATTGTTCAAAAGTTTCAAAACCTTGTCGCTTAATTTCCAAAACATCTGTATCCACTAAAATTTCTCCTTGCTGAATAAAAATAAGGCGATCAGTTATCTTCTCTAATTCAGCAAATGAATGGCTTGAAATAATAACCAACTTCTCTTGTTTTTTGAAATCCAGCAAAAGATGCTGAAGAAAAAGAATCCCATCTCTATCCAAACCATTAAATGGTTCATCTAGTATCAATATCTCTGGATTATGCAAACATGCTAAGGCAATATTAAGGCGTTGCTTCATACCTAAAGAAAATTTACAAATCATATCTCCTAAGTAAACATTTAGTCCAAATTTTTTTAGATAATTTTCAACATCCACAGATTGACAAGCATAATAACGTGTATGATTGTCAAAAACCTCTTTTACAGTATAAGCTCCAAAGCTATCTGGAAAAGGAAAGACAACACCGACTTTTTTAAGGAATTCGTTATAATTGAAAGAATTTACGATTTTATCGTCGAGAGCAACGGTTCCAGTAGGTTGACTTAATCCCAAAATACATCGGAATAGTGTTGTTTTTCCTGCACCATTATCTCCTATAACACTATAGACTTGCCCATAGTTCAAGGAAAGGCAGACGTTATTTAATAGCATCTTGTTCTTTACAACTTTTGTTAAATTAGAAACTGTTAACTTACTCATAACTATTTCCTCCTAGATAATGTTATTAGTGATAAAAAAAATCCAAAGCAAGCCCAAACTATTAGTGTGGAAAAATTCTGGCTGTCAACATACTCTAGTCTAAAAATGGATGAACGGATTATCTGACTAGCTGGTACAAAAGGCAAATACTTATATAAAGTTATTGTCCACGAAGGTAGTCTATCTGCTGCATAGATAATTGGAGAAAACAGTAATCCACCGATCATAATTAGCTGTGTTACTAAGGGGACAACATTTGTTGGTAGAATATAGGCAATTGCAAAACCAACTAATAACAAGGAAAAAATAATCAATAATACAGATAAGATTGAATTAATACCGATTGAAACATCTAAGCCAAAACCGAATGTGCTAATCAATATACTTGATAAGATTCCTGGTAGACATAATAAGCCCCAAATTAATAAATCAGACAACAGTATCTCTACTCTCGAAACAGGCAAGGTTTTCTGGTATTCGTAAACACCATTTTGCTTGGCCTCACTAACAATTTGAGGTGCCAGTACACAAGTAACACCAATCACATTTATAGCCATAGCTCCTGTACAAAGATAAGACTTCTCTGCTTGATTAGTTGAATGGGTAATGAATAGAAAACCATAAATGACTGCAAATGATAAAACAATTTGAACGACAACAAAGACTGGAATATAAAACTTGTGACGAAGTAAGCTCCATTTTACCAATCCACCGAATTTAGATAACCTTTTTTGACTATTATTCATTTATGTACTCCTCGTAGTCATCAGAGAGATTTCTCAACTTTATCTCATAACTAACAATTTTATCTGTTTTCAGCAAATCAAAAATAACCGATATTACCTCTGTAAAACAACCTTCCCTGACTGTAAAAATCAAACGTTTTTCAACATCATCATATTTCAGGTTATTATAATCCATGAAATGAAAAAGTTCCTCTTCATTAACACCTGATAGCGATACTTGATGCTTTAACTGACGATTATTTTTAGTTTCTGATATAAGCACATCTCTTTTAATACGCCCTTTATCAAATAGTAAGTATCTATCAGCATACCTCTCTACCTCGAATAAATTATGACTGACAATGATAACAGTTGTGCCTAAATTTGCAAGAGAATGCAAATAACGCCATATTAAAGTCCTTCTAAATGGATCAACATCATTAGTTGGCTCGTCAAGAACTACAATAGATGGATTATCAACGACTGACATCGCAAAAGATGTTAATCGCTGTAGACCACCCGAAAGCTTTTCGCCAGCTGTATGCTCCCATTTGTTAATCTCTAAGAAATCAATTAATTCTCTGGTACGACTTTCAACCGCTGAAGAATTCATTCCTTTTACAGCACCAATGCATTTAATTGCTTCCTGTACTGTGACTCCCTTAATTGGCACTTGAAACTGTGGCATGGAAGAAACAAGCTCTCTCGCCTTTCCAGGTTGATTGGTTACATCTACTCCTTTAATATGTATTGTCCCCTCATCTGAGGCTACTGTACCATTTATTTGATTCAGAAACGTACTCTTTCCAGCTCCGTTATGACCTACAATTGCAACAATCTGACCACTATAGAAAGTAATACTAATATCATCTGTAACATTTTTTTGACCGTAAGACTTTTTCAAATGTCTTACAACAATAGTTTCTTGTTTCATGAATACCTCACAATCTGTGCTACAAAAAATAAAAGAAGTAATAATAGCAAGATAGTTATAATAGTGCTAAAAATACGACATGCTCTCCATACTATCTTTTCTTTATTTGTTAAAGAATCTCTATTATTATCAAAATTATTTTTCAAAAATGGATTATCAAATAACATATATATCAGTAATCGGCCATCAGTATGTTTTGTTAGTCGTAATTGCCACAATAATCTAAAAATCATAATATAAATGGATATTGTTATATATGGACTAAAAAAATAATCACTTATTAGGTAAAAACAAGACAAGATAATACTGTCAAACAATGGACCTGCTAAAATAGCCATACTTCTTTCAAAAAGTGGCCAAAGCCAAACATGTGTCAAATCAACTGTTGCTACTGATTTCTTCCAAGAAAAACGTAGAACTTTCCCTATATTTGTAACATTATTTGAAAACAAAATATGCATTCCTTCATGTATTATTGTGGTAAACAATGAGAAGAATACTCCAAATATTAAAAGCAAAATTTGGTTCTCTCTACCAAAATCATATTCAAGAAAAGGGAGTTTCGTTATACAAAATAAATTGTAAACTATAGCACCTCCTCCAAAAATGATTGCTAAAATTCTAAGAAAAAGTAGGTAGTTATTATCAGAATTCGGGATAGAGTTACCACTTTCAAAGAAATGATTCTCTTTCAATAATTCAAATAAAGGATCCCCGATTAATTGATGAGGTAATGATTCTATAATAGATTCATCCCATGTAATTTCATCAAAGACTAATAATTTCGAGCCTGTTGAATAAAGTAAGTAATCATTTTTACGAGTTTTCCTAAAGTAAATTTCTTGATTGAGTGACTCTATAACAATTACTTCAGTATTATTTTTTGTCATAATACCTGAAAATTTCCCATTTTTTAGCATCCCCATTCCCACATGTTGGACAATCATCAGCGTATCTCTCCCACGATGGGTGAGTAAACGAAGAGCCGTCTTCGTAGTTAATCTCATATTGTGTACTAAGGCTACTTGGTCTTGCATAGCCTGTCAGGACTCGAACTGCCTCATCAACAATAGCTGCCGTCAATTGAAAAATAGCTGGTGCATAGGCAATTGTCGGTGGATTAAAATCAATATTTCTAAATCCCACAAACTGCTCGACAAATTTATCATCATGCAAAGTATAATGGATATTCAAACAATCAAAGCATCCCGTCACTTTTGGAATGACAGAAAATACCCTACCTCGACTAACCTGCGACGCACCAAACACACAAGGCAAACCTGCTTTTATAATTGCTTGATTTACCGTTTTTTGTGCTTGGAAAGGTGGTTCGTCAATAACGCAGATGACCAAATCAATACCTTCTGTAAATTCTAGTACATCTTCTGGTGTCTCAATTTTCTTGTTAAAACCTTCGACATTAATTGTAGAGTTCATTTCCCGTAATGCATTAACAGCTACATCTACTTTAAGTTTCCCTAAATCAGACTCTCTATATAGCAATTGCCTACCCAAATTACTTCTTTCAACTCTATCATAGTCGACAACCCGTACTGTTTTTGGCCCTAATCCAGACAGTAGTGTCAAAATGTTCGATCCACCACCCCCAAGGCCAAGTAATAAAATCGAGCTGGATCTGATTTTTTCTTGTATATCCATTGGGTTTCTGTCATATGGCATGTATCGACTGAAATAACTAATATTTGGATGGTAACGCTCATCCAAATCTTCCAAGACTTTATTAGGTGTTTCTTCAATAAGATTCTCTGCACTAAGAATATCCAATCCATCTACGACATCTTCTGGAGTTAAATCTGGAAAAGTATTAATCATGTGCTTGACTATTTCAGTCATCTCTCTACCATCGAGAACCTTTACCAACTCAAGCAACTGTCCTTCTGGGTCTTCAAACTCAGTTGTAATAGAAAGTTGCGCCCCTATGCGAAATAACTCATCATTTAACTGATATACTGGATAAATTGGTTTTATTCTTGGTTTAATGTATTGAAAGTTCATACTTTACCTCTTCTATAAATCCTGTAAAATGAAAACGCATGAATACCTTTCCATGCGTTTAACAAAATGTTGTACAAAATTCTTTAACAAATAGCTAGCTATTTTAACACAATAAAGGCACTTCTACAAACTAATAGCTTGCAGAGGCATATGTAATAACGTCACGATAAATCAGACGATAATCCACCGAGCTGTAGCATTGGCACTTTCAGCTTTACGTACTTTGATATTTTTCATCTCCTTTTTAATTTATCTGATCGATCATTTTAAGTAGGACATGTCCTACTACATACCATTGGTATGTAGTTTGATTTTAACATACCTTCGGTATGTTGTCAACTACTTTTTTAGATTTTTTAATAAAAAATAGTTATAGAAAATAATTTCAAAATGCAATGAACAAAAATTATTAGGCAAGCTATGTATAAGTGTGTTATAATGATTAATTGGTGACTCTGTCAACAGTAATTGTGTACTAATTCCATTGACATAAATAATTGAAAGGAGAGTTATTTTCTAAAATATGGAAAACACTAAAGAAAAAATACTTGAAGTAGCAACTAATCTTTTCTTAACAAAGGGATATGAACAAACTACCATTTCTGATATTATAAACGGCTTAGACGGTTTAACAAAAGGAGCAATTTATCACCATTTTGAATCTAAAGAGGATATTTTTGAAGCAGTTGTCAAAAATATAGGTTTACAGAATAAACTTATTTTTGACAAAATCAAATTTTCCAAAAATATAACTGGATCTGAAAAAATAACACAACTAGTTTCTATTAGTTTAGCTAATACTAATATGGAAACTATAGTTACAATTTCTCCTAAGTTACTGGATAGTCCTAAGTTATTTGTTTCATTTTTAAAACAAATGCAAGAACTCACAATCCCTGATTATTTTTATCCAATTATCGTAGAAGGAGTTGAAGACGGCTCAATAATGACAGACGATCCTCAACAACTTGCAGAATTAATAGCTATTTTACTGAATATTTGGCTAAATCCTTTGATATTTGAAAATTCTAAAACTACTATTGTCTCAAAAATAGATATGCTAAACAAATGCTTGGAAAGCTTCAACATTAAATTTGATTTAAATATGTAAAAAATAATTCTCTTAGTCACATTCTAAGATGATTTCTACTTTCTCATATCCAGATACCTTGACAAAAGAGAAAATAAATCTTCAAAATCTATTTGAGGCCAAATTTAACTTTATTTGGATAGTCTTTATGTTAGAGAGAAAATAGTGATTGACTAATCGTTTACACAAATTTTACTAATCATCGAACTTTATATTCATAATCATCAGTAGACTTTATTATTGATTGTTTATATTTTCTATCTCCTTCTCCACCTGATCTAGTTTAAAAGCTAATCTTAAATTAATCTTGGAATAATCATATCAATCTGGTCTGTGATTCTTGGATTTGAGTTATTAATCCAAAGTATTCATATCTCACACAGACAACTGAAAAATTAAAAAATACCAGAAAAGATAGTTTAGTCAGTTGAAATAAGAGCGGGACAAAAGAGCCTCGTAAAAAGTATTGCAACTTGGTAACACCTTTTTGATGTGCTTTTTGATATGAGCCCATGTTTTCTCAATAGGATTGTACTCGGGTTAGTAGGGAGGAAGATGTAAAAGTGTATGCCCAACCTCTTCACATAAGAGCTCTAGTTTCCCCATTCTATGGAATATTGCATTATCCATAATATAGTATATTGAAATAAAATATGCATAAATGGATTAAGGTATTTAGATTAATTTCTAACTATGAATTATAAGTTGTATTGTACTATTATAGATTCAATGCACTGTGCTTCTTTAACTATAGTTTATCACATAAAAAAGAAATCCAAATACAGAATCGTATTTGAATCTCTTAACTTAATGACATTGGATAGATGCCCTCTTTTTCTCTTTAGATAATTATGATAAAATGTAGTTATTAAAGGAGGAAGAAATGTATCTCGTTATAGGAATTGTATTAGCCTTTATAGTGTCATTTTGGAAGGATAATAGAAGTTTGTGGAATCCAGTATTATTCTTATTATCCCTCATTTCCAGTTATTTTTATCTAGGCTACCTTTTTTATCAAAATGGGTATGAGAAGATTCATTTCGCTTTTTTTATATTTCCCTTTATTTTACTTCCTTTTTTGCTTTTTCTAAGTGGCATCTTTCTAATCTATAATGGGGTCATTTTGTTGAAGCGAGAGGGACGTTCAAAGGCTAATTATCTCTCCATGCTCCTTGGAGTAGTCATTTTGCTATTTTTTGCTTTGATGTCATTTCGATTGGGAGGACGACATGAATTATTTTACACCAATCACTTTCTAAATATTTTATTTGCATTTATTGCTTATTCTTACTTTATTTTTGGTTTTGCTTTTGTAGCTTTTATGTTGTACTCTATCTTGTATCTCTTTATTCCTAAGAAGAAGCATTATGATTTTATTATCATTCATGGTGCAGGTTTGTTAGACGGAGAAAAGGTAACACCTTTGCTGAAGAGGAGAATTGATAAGGCAGTGGAAGCTTATCACAAGTCTAAGAATCCTCATATCAAAATCATTGCAAGTGGTGGTCAAGGAGGAGATGAGAAGATTTCTGAAGCGCAGGCCATTACAAACTATCTTCTTGAAGAGACAGATGTTCCCCAAGATGCGATTATTCTGGAAGATCAATCAAGGACTACCTACGAGAACCTTCTCTTTTCTAAGGAACTTGGTGAGGAACTGGTAGCCAAACCTCAATTCCTCTTTGTTACAAATGACTATCATGTTTTTCGTACCAGTACCTATGCGCGTAAGTTAAATATGAAGGGAGATGGCCTCGGATGTAGGACGGCAGGCTACTACATACCATCTGCTTTTATTCGGGAGTACGTAGCGCTCTGTGTCAAGATGAAATGGCTTTTCCTTGCCTTTTATGTCCTGCTATCAGTCCTCATTTTGATAGCCTACAAAGGGATTATTTGGTAGTCAGATTTTATTAAAAAAGACTTAGAATACACATGAAAGTATGTATTCTAGGTCTTTTGTTTTATATACATTTGATTTTTGAAAGGTACTATCTATTTTTCCATGCTTGGTAACGGGTATCAATCAATAATTGGGTAAGGCGTCCCATGGTTTCCCTTTCTTCTGGATTGAGGGATTGAGCTTGGACAAAGAGATGATGGATGTGTTCAATAGCTTTGAAGGAAGATAGGTCATTGATGGAGTTAATGCCAGCATCTAGAATGGTGCCAAAGAAGAGATCGAAGTAGAGCTGGAGTTCTTCGTCAGGGACTGTCGCTACCCATTCTTTGAAGGTTGTGTCAACTTGTTGACTATCACTGTTGGTTTTATCCAGTTGGACGAAGTGCTTGTCCTCAATCTGCCAACTAAAGGTATCGTGTTGGGCGATACCACCTAAGGCAGTACTGTTCACGATGATTTGGTGGTTAGGGATTTCCAACATCATACCGATGATGGAACCTTGTGGAATGAGGACCTTGGTTCTATCCATTATCCTTTGATAACCTTCGGTCTGTGTCAGTTCTTTGTGGAGACCAGGCGAATCATAGGTATAAACTGCTGTGATCCGATGTTGCAAGCTTTGCTCAATTTGACTAGCAGCATAGATGGCTAGATTTCCTCCCTTGGAATGCCCAGCCAGAATGACCTTTTGCTTAGGGTGTTGGGCAAAAAAGTTTTTTAAATAGGCGAGGGCGTGCTTTTGAGCAGGAATTTCCTTCATATAGGTCAGGTGGAAATCTTCCTTCCAGCCAATGATGCTGTCATCAGTCCCACGAAAGACAATCAGATAGGTATCGAGAGTGAGGCGGTAGGTCATAGCCGCAAACTGTTTTTGCAATTCAGGATCAATGTCATTGATAAAATGGGAGAGTTTGCAATTTTTGAAGCGTTTGTGTTGAGCTAGTTCATCTAATAGCTGGAGGCGATTTTTGCTGGTCAACATGTTGGGTTCCCTTGGAACCTGAGGTGCCAGGTCTAAAAGTCGCTGAGGACTTGTGGAGACTAGATTATCAAAGGTGAGGTAGGTAGCTTCTGTTAAGGCTAGAATGTCTAACTCATTCAAAGGAAGGTCGTAAAAGGAATCGTATGCGACATCTTTCAGATAGTCAAAAATATTGGTCATAAGAGCTCCTTTCTTTTTATTTATCTTATCAAATTTCCCTCAAATTAGCTACTAGGATTGCCTCATTTTGTTGGCTAAAAACAAGCTATGTCAAATTCAGTTTCAGGTCTTCTAGCATGGAAAAATCTGTTATAATAATAGAAAAGGAGAATCAGATGCACAAGATTTTACTAGTAGAAGATGATCAGGTCATTCGTCAACAGGTCGGAAAAATGCTCTCTGAATGGGGATTTGAAGTGGTCTTGGTAGAAGACTTTATGGAAGTTTTGAGTCTTTTTGTCCAATCGGAACCTCATCTGGTCCTTATGGACATTGGCTTGCCCTTATTTAATGGCTATCACTGGTGTCAGGAGATTCGTAAGATTTCCAAGGTCCCCATCATGTTTCTGTCTTCGAGAGACCAGGCGATGGATATTGTCATGGCAATCAATATGGGGGCGGATGACTTTGTGACCAAGCCTTTTGACCAGCAGGTTCTTTTAGCCAAGGTTCAGGGCTTGTTGCGCCGTTCCTATGAGTTTGGACGTGACGAGAGTTTACTGGAATATGCTGGTGTGATCCTCAATACCAAATCAATGGATTTACATTATCAAGGGCAAGTCTTGAATTTGACCAAGAATGAATTCCAGATTTTACGCGTGTTGTTTGAGCATGCAGGCAATATTGTAGCGCGTGACGACCTCATGCGGGAACTTTGGAACAGTGACTTTTTCATTGATGATAATACCCTCTCTGTCAATGTGGCTCGTTTGCGTAAAAAATTGGAAGAGCAGGGCTTGGTAGGATTTATCGAAACCAAGAAAGGGATAGGGTACGGATTAAAGCATGCTTGATTGGAAACAATTTTTTCTAGCCTATCTGCGCTCCCGTAGTCGTCTTTTTGTCTATCTGCTTTCTTTGGCATTTCTGGTTTTGCTCTTTCAGTTTTTATTTGCCAGTTTAGGAATTTACTTTCTCTACTTTTTCCTCTTGTGTTGCTTTGTAACCATTTTATTTTTCTCTTGGGACATATTGGTGGAAATGCAGGTCTATCGTCAGGAAATTCTCTATGGGGAGAGGGAAGCTCAGTCTCCTTTGGAAAGAGCCTTGGCTGAAAAATTAGAAGCGCGTGATATGGAACTCTATCAGCAGAGGTCAGATTCAGAAAGAAAACTGACGGATTTGCTGGATTACTATACCTTGTGGGTGCATCAGATCAAGACCCCCATTGCAGCCAGTCAACTTTTAGTTGCAGAAGTAGCCGACCGCCAACTGAAGCAGCAGTTAGAACAGGAAATTTTCAAGATTGACTCCTATACCAATCTAGTTTTACAGTACCTGCGTTTAGAAAGTTTTCATGATGATTTGGTCTTAAAGCAGGTTCAAATTGAGGATCTGGTTAAGGAAATAATTCGTAAATATGCTCTTTTCTTTATTCAAAAAGGCCTAAATGTCAATCTACATAACCTTGATAAAGAAATCGTGACGGATAAGAAGTGGCTACTAGTGGTTATTGAGCAAATTATCTCAAACAGTCTCAAGTACACCAAGGAAGGTGGTCTGGAGATTTATATGGACGGGCAAGAGCTTTGTATCAAGGATACGGGAATCGGGATAAAAAACAGTGATGTCCTCCGAGTCTTTGAACGTGGTTTCTCAGGATATAATGGTCGCCTGACCCAGCAGTCATCTGGACTTGGCCTCTACCTATCTAAGAAAATTTCTGAAGAACTGGGGCACCAGATTCGTATCGAGTCTGAGGTCGGAAAAGGAACGATAGTGCGGATTCAGTTTGCTCAAGTGAACTTAGTCCTTGAGTGAGAAGAGACAATGAGTTTTTACCCAATCTCTTTTTGCTATATTTCAGGATATTTGAAGACTGTTTTTTACAAAACCAATAATAGAATTTTTAATACGGAATATAGTATAAATACTGGTTCAAAGTGAAGTTTTGTATGCTTTATACTTTTGTTGAGTATAAAATCTATAAACTAAGGGTGAATTACAAAAATTAATTTGAAATGAAGTGAATTGTAGACTTGGGAAATGTCTCCTATTCGATTTCAGAATGAATCGTTGATACAGGATTAAAAGAACTGCAGCTTTCTTTTTATTTTGAATGAGATAGGTGTATATAGATTTGTGTAACTGGTGTAGAACTGTTTCCAAGAATTTATTGAATGTATCGAATACACACATTCTATTAATTTTGAACCAGTTTTTAATTTCTAAATGTTATAATAGTTTTATCAAGTAAAAGGAGACTGCCATGATTGGAGACAATATAAAATTCTTACGAAAATCACATAATCTGATATAACCAGAATTTTCACGGATTGTGGGTGTGTCACGAAATAGCCTAAATCGTTATAAAAACTGAAAAAACTTACTTTCAATAGAAGTATTGGAAATATTCATTTTACATCTATCAAAGAAACATGGGATAGACCTATATTTTACAAAATAGCAAATTATATTTTGAATGATAGTAAAAACGGCAGTACTTGTGTGATTTACAATTATTGCACTCAATGTCTGAGTATCGCACTATCTGAAATAGGGAATAATAGAGATTGTTCTGCGATATGTAAAAAAACGCATTAGCAAGGAGTATCGTATATGCTACCATATCTTAAAACTATTAGATGGTATCTCTTCTTTAATTTTCTTTTTGGTGTAGTATCGAATATCTGCACAGCTTTGTTACCGTATTTCACGCAGGCATTAATCAAAGGGGATTATCAAGTAGCTCTATATGGTTACTCTATGTCAGTGGCAGGCTATTTGAGTTGTAACTATATCCAAATGATACTTGATTGGAAGCAGGGGATTATCTTTTCGACTACTTTGAAAAATGAGTGGTTTCGTTCACTTCTGGGACTCAGTCACCACGATTTCAAGCAGAAAACAGTAGCAGAGTATATTTCCTATCAATCTAATGACCTAGATTCGTTGGAAAAGGATTACCTTCCTCCATTGATGAGTTTTATCAAACAAATTTTACGTATCATCATTTACGCTTTCATTATTAGCAGAACAATTAATCCTATTGTATCACTGATTTTAATCTTTTCCACTGGAATTAGTATTCAAATTCCTAAAATCGTTGGGAAGTTGACCGCTAATCGTAGACAGGTTTACTTGAAAAAACAAGGAGATTACTATCGAACTTTGGAGGATTTGCTCATGGGACATCATTTGGTAAATAAACTAACTATGTCGCATTTTTTGAATCAACAAAAGAGTTCTCTAAAGGATTTGCAGGATAAGTATTTTAAGTATGGTTTGACAAAAATTACAGGCATCTTATTGACAGGTGTTTCTTTTGAATTCATTAGTCTTGTTCTGTTTATTTATTTAGCCTACTCTCTATCTCACCAGCAACTCGGTATTCCTGAGGTGGTGGCGAGTTTCGGATATATTAATGCTTTTTCTGAACCAATACAGGAAATCCTTTATGATTTACAAATGTTAGAATCCGTAAAGCCTGTAATCAAGAGTTTTCAAAACATTGTTGGGAGACCCGTTTCAGTTCAAGCACCTCAACATTCTTTTGATACGATTACTTTGAAAAACATTTCCAAACAACTGGGAGAATCAAAATTGATAATTACTTCCGCTACGATTCAAAAAGGGGATAAAATTGCGCTTATTGGTAAGAATGGGTCTGGAAAAAGTAGTCTTCTCAACATTTTAAATGGAACAGATGAAGATTTTGAAGGACAAATTGTGCTAGATGGGCTTGTTTTGGACCATCTTTGGGGAAGATTCGGTATGATTCTGCAACAAGAACATACATTTATTTCGAGTTATGAAAATAATGTAACGCTATTCAATAGTTTCAATGAAAAATTCAGAGAAGAAGATTTTGAAAAAATTCCACCACAATCCCTGTCAGGTGGTCAGCAACAACGAATGTATTTAAATCGTGAGAAAAATCGTAAAAATCCATTGCTTATCCTAGACGAACCTTTCTCTGCCTTGGATACTAATCAGTTTAAAATGGAATTGGAAAGAGTTCTGGAACTACCAAGTGCCGTCATTGTTACTTTACATCGCCAAAACGAATTATTAAGTAAGTTTGACCAAGTTTGGGAAATTAAGAATGGAGAACTTGTAATTTTGAAATAGCTAAATTATAAAGAATAAAACGCATAGTATCAAGGTTCTTCTGATACCGTTTTTCCTTCTTCGGATAAGGAAACAAAAATTTCTTGCTTCATCTATCTATTCAATTGATAGATTTCTTCGAAGAAAGACTGTAAAATTTTTGATATAATGTTAAGGATGGACTGACGGATATTTAAAGGATAATTTTCAAAAGAATAACAGGTGAGAAGAAAAATATGTAAGATTGGACAGAAGTCTCTCTACCATCATCCATGCAGAAACAAAATTATACGAAATAAAAGGAGTAACCAATGACTGGAAACTATTCAACACGTGAATACCGTGAGAAATTATATGATGATCTTCATGTTCGATTAAGAGATACAGTGATTTTGATGTGTGCGATTTTTATTGCCTCTATTGGCCTAAATATGAATTCAACAGCTGTCATTATTGGAGCCATGCTGATTTCCCCTCTTATGACACCGATTGTTGGACTGGGGTTTGGTTTAGCTATTTTTGATACGCGTTTAATCAAGCAATCTCTAGAGGTTTTATTTACCCAAGTATTGGTCAGCTTGCTTGTCTCGGCTCTGTATTTCTGGATTTCTCCCCTATCTTATGAAAGTAGCGAATTGATTGCACGAACCTCTCCAACCATTTGGGATGTTCTCATTGCTATTGCTGGTGGGATAGCAGGCGTAATTGGTTCAAGGAAAAAAGAAGCAAACAATATCGTGCCAGGAGTAGCCATTGCAACAGCTCTGATGCCACCTATCTGTACTGCAGGATATGGTTTAGCTAATGGAAATGTACGATTTTTATTTGGAGCTCTTTATCTTTTCTTGATCAACTGTGTCTTTATCATGCTAATCAACATTGTTGGAACAAGATTTTTGATGAGAAAATCTCCCTTAAGTTCATTTAATGAGCTAAACATTAAAATGAAAATTGGATTGATATCCTTGATTGTATTATTGGTCCTTCCAGCCAGCTATTCAGCAGTCACTCTGACGATGGATCAAGCTCGAAAAGAAGGGATCAAACAGTTTGTAGAAAATGAGTTCGCCAATCATACGGTCATTAATCAAGTCTACAAGTCAAGTAGCAATGAATTAGTCTTGACGGTTGTTGGAGATCCGATTTCAGAAGAAGAATTAGAAACACTCCACCAAAAACAAGCCTCTTACGGTATTCAATCTGTTCAATTGAAAGTGAATCAAGTTCAGAACTCGCCAACATTAGATAGTGAAGCGACCAAGGAATTTTATGAAAACATTGACAAGTATATTGATCAAAAACTCTCTGAAAAAGATTCACAAAACGATCTCGTAAAAGAAAATGAAGCAGACAAGGATTGAGGACAATGAACTGAATCGGTTTTTACGCCGTGTTTTTCTTGTATCTTCCTCTTTCTTACTTATAGCAGGTTGTTTTTGCTTGAATAAGAAATAAATTAGAAGTTCTATCATCTAAGAAAAATGATGAAAAAAATCATTTAACTAATGGTGTGAACGTTTAGTGTTTATCAGCTCCATTCTCTGTAATTTTGGGGGTAAAATCCACACCATTTAGATAAAATTAGTTGAATTTGATTGGAAAAACGCTTTTATAAAAGCGGAGAAAAGTCTTGATATTACGCTGTTTTTAGTCCAACTGAAATTCATACTTTCCAAACCAGGCTTGAAAAAAGCTCGTAAAGCATCACAATTTAGTAAACGTTAAAACTTATTTAAACTTATTGAAAGCATTTCGTATCAAAAATACGGGATGCTTTTTCTGTTCACCCCAAATTTTTGTAACTAGGTGATACTTGAAATTAATACAAATTTGGTTGTTTTTGATAAATCTAAGCAACACTAAATGATGAAGTGAAAGGGGATGAATCTTTGATAGTATTCATTTATTGTGAAATATGATATACTTATTAATTAGATGGATGAATACTTCTAGAGTTAAATATAGCATAATAGGGACAGACTTTTTGGTTTATTTTTGTTTGTAGTCGGATTATGAAAGAATATCCAATATTATGCGATAAGATAGAATGTTACAAAAAAGAAAGGGGATGCAATCCGATGAAGAAAGACAGATTAATTGTATTGACAGATGCTGTTCTAGCAATTATTATGACCATCTTGATTTTAGAGTTAGAAAAACCAACAACACCAAGTCTTAAAGCTTTTTGGGATTTACGGCAAAATTTCTTTGCTTGTTTTCTTTCCTTTTTCTGGTTGGGATCGTTATGGATGGCACTAAACACATTATGGGAAAAGGTTGAGAAAATTTCCTCAGAAATTATTTGGTGGAATTTGTTTCTACTCTTGGAGCGGCAGGAGTTCTCTTTGGAGAATTTCATGCCATCCAAGATACCAGTCTGAATGATGTGGTGGACCGGATCTATATAAATGTCAAGGATTTACCGTTTCAGTCCTTGGGAGCTTTAGCTAATATCCTGTCTGATGTTAAGAAGGGACTGATTCAAGACAGTCATATCTGGTCTTTCTTCCAGTCATTTTTCAAACAATATCAGTTGATAATCAGCTTAAATCAGATCTATCAGTTTGTCTATCTTTCTCTGATGGAGATCATGTCCTATCTTCACTTTGATTATTGGAAAAAACGGCTCGGTCAGGAGCTAGTATGAATAAGGAGAACAAATGAGACGTTTAAAAATGTTATGGCATATTATACAGGTTACGGGTTTTACTCGGTTTGCTCTGAGTTTTGTGACCTTTGTTTTTGGGTCAGGAGGCGTGCTTTTCCTAGTTGAACCTGCTATCACAAATTACGGAGACGGTCTTTGGTATGCTTTTGTGACTTCGACGACTGTCGGCTACGGGGATCTCCTAGCTGTGACCTTGATTGGAAGGATTACCAGTGTCTTCTTGACGATTTATGGGCTCATATTTTTTGGCTGTTTATCAGCTGTTATTATTAATTATTATACCGATTTAAATAAGGAAAGAGGAGAGGACAAATGACTGCCAATTATTCAACACGGGAATACCGTGAGAAATTATACGATGACCTTCATGTTCGATTGAGAGATACAGCGATTTTGATGTGTGCAATTTTTATTGCCTCTATCGGTCTAAATATGAATTCAACAGCTATTATTATTGGAGCCATGTTAATTTCACCTCTCATGACACCGATTGTTGGACTGGGATTCGGTTTAGCTATTTTTGATACGCGTTTAATCAAGTAATCTCTAGAGGTTTTATTGACTCAAGTGTTGGTCAGTTTGCTTGTCTCGACTCTGTATTTCTGGATTTCTCCCTTGTCTTATGCAAGTAGCGAGTTGATCGCACGAACCTCTCCAACCATTTGGGATGTTCTCATTGCTATTGCTGGTGGGATTGCTGGTGTGATCGGTTCAAGGAAAAAAGAAGCAAACAATATCGTGCCAGGAGTAGCCATTGCTACAGCTTTGATGCCGCCTATCTGTACTGCTGGCTATGGTTTAGCTAATGGGAATGTACGATTTTTATTGGGGGCTCTCTATCTTTTCTTGATCAACTGTGTCTTTATCATGCTAGCCAACATTGTTGGAACAAGAATTTTGATGAGAAAATCTCCTTTAACTTCATTTAAAGAGCTGAGCATTAAAATGAGAATTGGCTTGATTTCTTTGATTGTATTGTTGATTCTTCCAGCTAGCTATTCGGCAGTTACTCTGACAATAGAACAAGCGCGCAAAGAAGGGATCAAACAGTTTGTAGGAAAAGAGTTCGCCAATTATACGGTTATTAATCAAGTCTACAAGTCAAGTAACAATGAATTGGTCTTGACGGTTGTTGGAGATCCAATTTCAGAAGAAGAATTAGAAACCATTCGTCAAAAACAAGCCTCTTACGGTATTCAATCTGTTCAATTGAAAGTGAATCAAGTTCAGAACTCGCCAACATTAGATAGTGAAGCGACCAAGGAATTTTATGAAAACATTGACAAGTATATTGATCAAAAACTCTCTGAAAAAGATTCACAAAACGATCTCGTAAAAGAAAATGAAGCAGACAAGGAATGAGGATATTGACCTTATCTAACTCATGAAAGCAAATCTTGTGTGGTGGTTTGGTCAATCACTACTAGCTCGGATTAAATAATACTCTTCGAAAATCAAATTCAAACCACGTCAGCGTCGCCTTACCGTACTCAAGTACAGCTTGCGGCTAGCTTCCTAGTTTGCTTTTTGATTTTCATTGAGTAAAAATATAAAAAGCAACAGCTGAAATAGTTGTTGCTTTTTAGGTAGCTAGGATTTTATCTCTTATTTCTCAACGCGTGATTTGTTGGCGATATCAGCTAGGATAGCTTGAACAAAATCATCTACTGAGACAGTTTGTGTTTCTTTTTGGCCGTAGCGACGAACGTTGACAGTTCCATCTTCCATTTCCTTGTCACCAACGATCAATTGGTAAGGAATCTTGCTTGTTTGTGAAGCACGGATCTTGAACTGCATTTTTTCATTGCGCTCATCTACATCTGCACGGACACCGCGGTCACGGAGTTTTTTAGCTACTTCCCATGCGTAGTCAACGTGTTTTTCGTTAGATACTGGGATGAGAGTTACTTGGTGAGGTGCTAGCCATGTTGGGAAGGCACCCTTGTAGTTCTCAATCAAGATAGCTGTGAAGCGTTCCATAGTTGAGATAACTCCACGGTGGATCATAACTGGACGGTGCTCTTCACCATCAGCTCCGATGTATTTAAGGTCGAAGCGTTCTGGAAGCAAGAAGTCAAGTTGGATAGTAGAAAGAGTTTCTTCTTTTCCAAGAGCGGTCTTAACTTGAATATCCAATTTTGGTCCGTAGAATGCTGCTTCACCTTCGGCTTCAAAGTAGTCCACGCCCATTTCATCAAGGGCTGCACGAAGCATGGTTTGAGCATTTTCCCACATCTCATCATTATCAAAGTACTTGTGAGTATCTTGAGGGTCACGAAGAGAGAGGCGGAAGCGGTATTCAGTCAAGTTGAAATCTTCATAAACATCGATAATCAACTGAAGGGCACGTTGGAATTCTTCTTGGATTTGTTCTGGAGTCACAAAGAGGTGACCGTCGTTAAGAGACATTTCACGCACACGTTGAAGACCAGTGAGGGCACCAGATTTTTCATAACGGTGCATCATACCGATTTCGGCGATACGGATAGGCAACTCACGGTATGAGTGAACATGGTGTTTGAAGACTTGGATGTGGTGCGGGCAGTTCATTGGACGAAGGACAAATTCTTCCCCGTCACCCATGTCCATAGTTGGGAACATGTCTTCTTGGTAATGATCCCAGTGACCAGAAGTCTTGTAAAGTTCAACAGAAGCAAGTGGTGGAGTGTAGACGTGTTGGTAGCCAGAAGCTAGCTCTTTGTCTACGATGTAGCGTTCCAACTCACGACGAATAGTCGCACCATTTGGCAACCAGAATGGAAGACCTTGACCAACCTCTTGTGAAATCATGAAGAGATCAAGCTCTTTACCAAGTTTACGGTGGTCACGTTCTTTGGCTTCTTCACGCATTTGAAGGTAGTTTTTCAAGTCTTTCTTGTCAAACCAAGCTGTACCATAGATACGTTGCATCATAGCGTTATCACTATTTCCACGCCAGTAAGCACCTGCTACATGGAGAAGGTGGAAGATTTGGATACGACCTGTTGATGGAACGTGAGGTCCACGGCAAAGGTCCACATATTCACCCTGACGATAGATAGTCAAACCACCTTCGTCTTCAGAGTGTTCTTCAATCAATTCCAACTTGTAAGGGTCATTTTTGAAGATTTCACGTGCCTCGTCTTTAGTCACTTCTTCACGAATTGATGGGAAGTTTTCTTTAACGATTTTTTGCATTTCTTCTTCGATACGAGGAAGGTCTTCGTTAGAGATTTGACCAGCTGTGTTGTCTGTATCGTAGTAGAAGCCGTCTTCGATGGCTGGACCAACTCCCAAGTGAATGTCTGGGAAAAGACGACGAGCTGCTTGGGCGAACAAGTGAGCAGCTGAGTGACGCAAGATTGGAAGGGCATCTTCGTGATCAGGTGTCACGATTTCGATGCTTCCATCTTCAGTGATAGCACGAGTAGTGTCGATGAGTTTGCCGTTGAATTTACCAGCCAAGGCTTTTTTAGCTAGGGAATTGCTGATAGATTGGGCAATTTCAAAAGTTGTAACGCCAGATTCGAATTCACGAACAGCGCCATCTGGGAAAGTAATGTTAATCATGATGTTCTCCTTACTTATATTATTGACGAATGTGTTAACCCTATTCTGAGAACAGGGACAGAGGACTGTGAAAGCTAGAAAAAAAGCGACATCCTCGAAAGGACGTCGCAACGTGGTTCCACCTTCATTTATGTTCCTCAAAAAAGAGGGACACCTCTGATTGGCTCTAACGTGGCCACCGTTTTATGTTTGCATAAAAGTCAGTAGAGTAGTATCAGTATAGTCTTTCTATGCGTTTCCAGCAACCACGCACTCTCTAGTAGAAAGGGACTAAGTGACTTGTCTCTATGGATTATTATAGCATGATTGTGAAAATTTTCAAGATATTTGTAGATTTTTTTGAATTTCCTTGTTGAGGGGGAGAATTAGGAATGGTAATCTTAGAAGAGGTTGAGTATCTCCATTATGTTGGTGAAGTAAAGAGAAAGAAAGTAAATCTGTTGACAAAGAAGTTAGTTATTGGTAGAATAGGGATTGTCGTAAAGACAAATAACTTCTTCTTGGTTACAGGCATGCCAACCTGTCACTCGGATGAAGCCAAATAAAAAGGAGAAACATCATGGCAATCTCAAAAGAGAAAAAAAATGAAATCATCGCACAATATGCACGTCACGAAGGTGATACAGGTTCAGTAGAGGTTCAAGTTGCTGTCCTTACTTGGGAAATCAACCACCTTAACGAACACATCAAACAACACAAAAAAGACCACGCTACTTACCGTGGATTGATGAAGAAAATCGGTCGCCGTCGTAACTTGCTTGCATACTTGCGTAAAAACGACGTTAACCGTTACCGTGAGTTAATCAACTCTCTAGGACTTCGTCGCTAATCTTGCGTCTAAACCGTTTCTATACTTCGTTGACTTCGGCTCGATGTACCATTAGTACAACCTTCGCCTCGTCGCCTAGTCTATAAACGTTTTATCCAGCAAGACTGGAGCTCTCTGATTTTCAGAGGGCTTTTTACGTTGTTACCGTACCTCGATATACTCAAGTATAATCTTCGGTTACGGTTCCTAGCACTGTAAGGTAAAATAAACCAGATCTTCTCCCTTGGGGGAGATTTTTTTGTTTCACTAAAAATTTTGTACAACCTTCGCCTCGTCGCCTAATCTATAAACGTTTTATCCAGTAGGAATCATGATGCTAAGGGCATAAGAAATCCGTATGAAAATAGGGAAATGACACAGTGTTCGATCAATGCAAGGAGTTTCATCTTTTTCACTAGGATTTTATCCCAATCTCAAATTAGCTCTCTGGTTTTCAGAGGGCTTTTTTATTGAGGTTTTATAGGTCAGAATTTTGGAAACTACAAAAACCTCAAATGGTATCAGCTAATTACACCATAAAGGTGCGTGGCTACTCGGCTTGAAAAGCCGAGTAGCTGTTTGCAAGCCCCTTCGGAGAGCCGACACTTTACGAAGTAAAGTATAGTATGTTATACTTTACATGGAAGTAGTCACCGAATTTCAGTTAGAAATTACTTTGTAACTACGTTTTGAGGAGGAGTAAAATGCTTTCCTATGTTCGACATTACCCACTAGCGACAGCTAAATTAATGTGTCTGTGCTCTCCTAAAATCTGCTGATTTATTACTGACTAATACAGGAGGTTTTTTTTTATGGGACAGACAATCATATCTGCTATTGGTGTTTATATTTCTACCAGTATCGATTATTTAGTTATTTTAATTATTTTATTTGCACAGCTATCACAGAATAAACAAAAATGGCATATTTATGCGGAGCAATATCTAGGCACAGGATTACTTATAGGGGCGAGTTTAGTTGCCGCTTATGTCGTTAATTTCGTGCCTGAAGAATGGATGGTTGGATTGCTTGGTTTAATCCCTATCTATTTAGGGATTCGCTTTGCAATTGTTGGAGAAGGTGAGGAAGAAGAGGAAGAAATTATTGAAAGATTAGAACAAAGCAAGGCAAATCAACTGTTTTGGACAGTTACATTGCTGACAATTGCGTCTGGCGGAGATAATTTAGGTATCTATATACCTTATTTTGCTTCGTTAGAATGGTCACAGACCCTCGTGGCCTTGCTTGTGTTTGTAATCGGCATAATTATCTTATGCGAGATTAGTCGGGTGTTATCCTCTATTCCGTTAATATTCGAGACAATTGAAAAATACGAGCGAATCATTGTGCCCTTAGTATTCATTCTACTTGGACTATACATCATGTATGAAAATGGCACGATAGAGACTTTTCTGACCGTGTAGATTTTTTTGTTTCACTAGGATTTTAGTCCGAGCTCAAATCAGCTCTCTGATTTTCAGAGGGCTTTTTACGTTGTCACCTTACCTCGATATACTCAAGTATTATCTTTACTTACAGTTCCTAGCACTATAAAACCAACTATATTCATTTGTTCTCATCTTGTTCCATTGTTGAAAATATGGTATACTTTTTATGAGAATTTTCTAAAATTTTAATATTCTATCAAAGGAGGTTTGCATGCTTTCCAAATTTTCTGGAAGCCGACAAGACCAGCAATTTGTGTTACTTTTAGTTATTTTGCTAGGTATTTTAGGGATTTCTCTCTTTCTAGCAGTTTCAATGGGATCCGTTGCGATTAATCTAGGAGATACCTATCGGATTATTTTGAGCAGGTTGGGATTTCCTCTGGAGATAGGAGAGGTTTCCAAGTCTACTCTTGCCATTGTATGGAACATGAGATTCCCTCGAGTATTGTTAGGTCTGATAGTAGGGGCTGGTCTTTCTATGTGTGGTAGCGTGATGCAGTCTACAGTGAACAACCCAATCGCAGAGCCTTACGTCTTAGGAATATCTGCTGGTGCAACTCTAGGGGCAACCTTGAGCATCATTCTTGGTTTAAAAGTGATGATTAGCCTTGGAGCTTTTCTTGGAGCTATTTTGGCAACAATTGCTGTCCTCATCATTGCCTCTATGCAGGGAAGGATGACGACTTCTAGCCTGATCTTATCAGGAACGGTGGTCAACGCTCTCTTTCTGGCTTTTTCCAACTTTATTATCTCAGTTGGAGCTAATGCGGATAGTGTGATGACCATTAAGTTTTGGACCATGGGCTCGCTCGCTGGGACTTCCTGGTCTGACTTGGTCCTGCCAACTATAGTGGTAGGAATAGCCTTTCTATTTTTCTCTACCCAGTATCGTGTTTTCAATGCGATGATGATGGGAGATGAGGCTGCTTTAACTTTGGGGATTCCCTTACGCTTTTATTGGTATCTTTATGTGACAATGGTGGCTGTGCTGACAGCAGTCTTAGTGGCAACCTGTGGAATTATTGGATTTGTCGGTCTGATTACTCCACATTTAGCTCGAGGGTTAGTAGGAACGAATTACAAGAGGCTTTTTCCCGTTGCAACCTTGCTGGGTGCCCTCTTTGTCATCTGGGCAGACGTACTCTCTCGTATCATCATTCCAAACGCAGAGCTTCCTATTGGTATTTTCACAGCCTTAGTAGGTGCTCCCTTCTTTATCTACATTGTTGGAGGTAGGCGAAGGGAGGTGAGGGTCTGATATGGACTTGATTTGTCAGGATATCCACTTTGGACTAGGAGAGAAAAAAATCCTCAAAGGAGTCTCTCTTAAGGTTGAAGGGAATCAATTTCACACGATACTAGGACCAAATGGAAGTGGAAAAACCAGCCTGCTTAAACTCCTCTATCGTCAGGAAAAGGCAGACAAAGGTTTGATAAGCCTAGATGGAAAGCCTCTGGAACAATGGACGCTCAAAGAAACAGCCAAGCAAATGGCGGTCGTCACCCAGTTTAATCAATTGCAGTTTGATTGTACAGTTGAGGAAATCGTCTTGCTGGGAAGAACTCCCCACCTCTCTTTTTTACAGAAGGAAAAGGAAAGGGATTATGCCCTCGTTCAAGATGCCCTCGTTAAGGTGGATATGCTTGAGAAGAAAACTCGTCTCTATTCGTCCCTGTCAGGGGGAGAGAAACAGCGAGTCTTACTAGCCCGCGCCTTAGCGCAAGAACCGACTCTCTTGCTCCTGGACGAACCAACCAATCACCTGGATATCAAGTATCAGTTAGACTTGTTGGCCATTGTGAAGGAGCTCAAGGTTAATGTTCTAGCTGTCCTGCATGATATTCAACTTGCTTGTCGCTATTCGGATTATCTCTATCTAATGAAAGAGGGAGAAATCCTTTACCAAGGGACTCCAAAGGAGACCATCACCCCTGAGTCATTGCAAACTGTATACGGAGTTCAAAGTCAGGTTACTTGGACCGAGGATCAGCAAGCTATGATTCACTATTTATAAGAATGAAAAGGAAAACAAGATGAAAAAAACACTAAGCATTTTACTCGTAACAGTAGCCACCCTAACCATGGCAGCTTGTGGTAACACTACTACAGAAAAAGCTACCACACAATCTAGCGCAGAAACAAGTCAAAAGGCGAGCACAGAGACGACTTATCCACTAACGGTTAAGACCTATGACGCGAAAGGAAATGAAGTCGAACAAGTTTTTGATAAGGCACCTGAAAAAGTTATCACCAACAATCTTTCAACCACTGAAATCTTATTGGAGTTGGGGTTGAAGGATAAAATTGCTGGCATGCTCAATCCAGACAATGCTGTGACGGACAAATACAAGGACGCGATTGCGACTATTCCTCAAATTGGGGATAAAAAAACAGTCTCACAAGAGACAGTCCTTTCTTATGAGCCAGACGCTGTGATGGGTCGAAACATGATGTTTTCTGAAAAATCCTTGGGGACAGTTAGCACTTGGAATGAAAACAAAATCCCAGTTTATACGCAAAAAGCTTCTCTCTCAACAATTCAGCAAGATTTGGGAAATATCGTAGAAGATGTCAAAAATCTAGGAATGATTTTTAATGTTCAGGACAAGGCTAATGAATACGCAGCGCAATTACAAGCTAAAATCGACGCTGTTAAGAAAGCAAACCCAGCAAGTCAAGGTGAAAAGAAAAAGGCTTTGATTATGGTTGCTTATAATGATGAAACTTTCGGTGCCTACAAGTCTGCTTTGCAAGAAAGTTTGCTGAACCAACTTGGTTATACAAACGTAGCTGCGGGGACATCAGGCTTGACCTTGGAAAATCTCGTGTCAATGGATCCTGAAATGATTATCTATGTAACCAGCGATCGCAATAAAAAATTGGATGAAAAAGCAGTAGAGTTGATGAAGGCAAATGCTGTTTTGGAAAGCGTTCCTGCTATTAAAAATCAAAAAATCATGACCATCTCTTACGACGAATTGATGGACTATGGTCCAGCAGTGATTGATTCCCTTGAGAAAATCAATGACTTTATCAATAAATAATGAGTTTGATTGGGAAGGAATTCAAGTCAAAATCAGCCTTCCTTCTACCTATGACCCCAATCAAACCTATCCGGCTATTTTATTGAATGATGGAAACTTGGATTTTCTATCCTCCCTTTCCGAATCTGTGATTTTAGTGGGCTTGATCTCTAAAAATCGCTTAGACGACTACACTCCCTGGCAGGCATCGGCTCTGAGAGATGGGGCTCCAGATTTTGGAGGTCAGGCCAACGTCTATCATGATCATTTGTTTGGAGGTCTTTTGGACAAGTTGCAGTCGCTTTATCGCCTGGATGAAACTCGCCTTGCTTATGGAGGCTACTCACTAGGTGGTTTGGCGGCAGTCTACAGTCTTTTCAGCTTTGACAAGGTTTCCTGTGTCTTTTCGATCTGCGGTTCCTTTTGGTACCCTGATTTTGTGGATTACTGCAAGGAAGAGACAGTAAAAAATCTAGACTGTTTGCTGTATCTACAGAATGGTCAAACAGAAGGAGTACACCATACTAATTGCTTGGCTCAAGCACCAGTCTATGCTGAGCAGATTCATACCAGTCTTCAGAAATGCTATCCGAACGGCCAGTTTGTTTTTGATCCTTATGGACACCATGAACAAGTAGCTGAGCGATTTCTAGCCTTTTCCAACTGGTTGGCCCAAAAATGGAAAATTGAATAAAAGAATTATCCCTTGGCAAAAGCCAAGGGATTGTTGTATTTTTAACCAAGAGCCTCTCTCTTCTTATCTGGATTCCAGACGAAGCTTGCGATGAAGCTAAAGATGATGGTTAGGATAGCGAGGATAATGGCAAGGATGAGGGCAGGGATGCGGATAAGCCACCAGAGTGGGTTTGGTTTTTTATCATTGTGCCATTGTTTTGTTTCTTGGTCCAGACGTTGGAATTCTGCTTGAATGCGATTGGTGACTGTTTCAATGCCTTCATCATTCATTTTCTTGATATCTGAGATATCGATTGGATTTCCAAAGTTCATATCGACACGCTCGCGGCTAATCAAGCCTTTCAAGGTCATGGGACCTGTGTAGGTAACGGGCATGATACGAACCTTGGCCATCTTGGCAATCAGAGCAACTCCACCCTTGACATCGTTTGAGTGACGGCTCCCACTTGGAAACATGATGAGAGAGCGGTCACTTTTTTTAAGAACATTGATAGGATATTTGATGGCAGAAGCACTAGGATTTTCACGGTCGATAGGAAAGGCGCCACACATACGAATCCACCAGCCAAAGATACGGTTGGTAAAGAGCTCTTTTTTGGCCATAAAGATAAACTGTTTCGGCTTGGTCGCAAAGGCCATGTAAACAGGATCCCACCAGGTACGGTGAGGCGCAACCAAAATATAATTTTCATCTTGATTAGGAATTTTATCGGTATTATGATAGTGAGCATTGCCATTGATGGACCATAGGAGTAAGACAACTAATCCACGTAAATAAGTATAAAACATGCGATCTCCTTCGATTATTTTCTTGTTATTATTATACCTTATCAAAGGAGGGCTGGCAAACTTTTCCCTTGACCAGGTACATATTTAGGATGAAATTAGAATTCTTTTAGAAAAAATGATATGATAGAATTTATGGATAAAAATAAGATTATGGGATTAACCCAAAGAGAAGTCAAGGAAAGACAGGCTAAGGGTTTGGTCAATGATTTTACCGCATCGGCCAGTACCAGCACTTGGCAAATCATCAAACGAAATGTCTTTACCCTTTTTAACGCTTTGAACTTTGCCATTGCTTTGGCCCTAGCCTTTGTGCAGGCTTGGAGCAATTTGGTCTTCTTTGCTGTTATCTGCTTTAACGCTTTTTCTGGAATTGTGACCGAGCTACGGGCCAAACACATGGTGGACAAGCTCAATCTTATGACCAAGGAAAAAGTCAAGACTATTCGGGATGGCCAAGAAGTGGCTCTGAATCCTGAAGAATTGGTGCTAGGAGATGTCATTCGTCTGTCTGCTGGAGAGCAGATTCCCAGTGATGCCTTGGTTTTGGAAGGCTTTTCGGAAGTCAATGAAGCCATGTTAACGGGGGAAAGTGATTTGGTGCAAAAGGAAGTTGACGCCTTGCTTCTGTCAGGAAGTTTCCTAGCCAGTGGGTCAGTTTTAGCTCAAGTTCACCATGTTGGATCTGATAACTATGCTGCCAAACTCATGCTGGAAGCCAAGACCGTTAAACCAATCAACTCTCGTATCATGAAATCGCTGGACAAGCTAGCTGGTTTTACTGGGAAAATTATCATTCCTTTTGGTCTAGCTCTCTTGCTAGAAGCCTTGCTTTTAAAAGGCTTGCCTCTTAAGTCGTCCGTTGTAAATTCGTCGACAGCCCTGCTGGGAATGTTGCCTAAGGGAATTGCCCTTTTGACAATTACTTCGCTCTTGACAGCGGTGATTAAGCTGGGTCTGAAAAAGGTCTTGGTGCAGGAGATGTACTCTGTTGAGACCTTGGCGCGCGTGGATATGCTCTGTTTGGACAAGACGGGTACCATCACCCAAGGAAAGATGCAGGTGGAGGCTGTTCTTCCTTTGACCGAAGAGTATGGAGAGTCAGCGCTTGCCAGCATCCTGACAAGCTATATGGCCCATAGTGAGGATAAGAATCCAACAGCTCAAGCTATTCGAAAGCGTTTTGTGGGAGAAGTTACTTATCCTATGCTCTCTAATCTTCCTTTCTCAAGCGACCGCAAGTGGGGAGCCATGGAGTTAGAAGGTCTGGGGACAGTTTTCTTAGGGGCGCCTGAGATGTTGCTGGATTCTGAGGTCCCAGAAGCCAGAGAGGCCTTGGAGAGAGGTTCACGTGTCTTGATCTTAGCTCTCAGTCAAGAAAAACTTGACCATCACAAACCACAGAAACCATCGGATATTCAGGCTCTAGCCTTGCTGGAAATCTTGGACCCGATTCGAGAGGGAGCAGCAGAGACGCTGGACTATCTCCGTTCTCAGGAAGTGGGTCTCAAGATTATCTCTGGTGACAATCCAGTTACGGTGTCCAGCATTGCCCAGAAGGCTGGTTTTGCGGACTATCACAGCTATGTCGATTGCTCAAAAATCACGGATGAGGAATTGGTTGCTATGGCTGAGGAGACAGCTATTTTCGGACGTGTTTCCCCTCATCAAAAGAAACTCATCATCCAAACGCTGAAAAAAGCGGGTCATACAACAGCTATGACAGGGGACGGGGTTAATGATATCTTGGCCCTTCGTGAGGCGGATTGTTCCATCGTAATGGCGGAGGGAGACCCGGCGACTCGTCAGATTGCTAATCTGGTTCTCTTGAACTCTGACTTCAATGATGTTCCTGAGATTCTCTTTGAAGGTCGTCGCGTGGTCAATAACATTGCCCACATCGCCCCGATTTTCTTGATAAAGACCATCTATTCTTTCTTGCTCGCAGTTATCTGTATCGCCAGTGCTTTACTAGGTCGGTCTGAGTGGATCTTGATTTTCCCCTTCATTCCAATCCAGATTACCATGATTGACCAGTTCGTGGAAGGTTTCCCACCATTCGTTCTGACTTTTGAGAGAAATATCAAACCTGTTGAGTCAAACTTCCTCAGAAGATCCATGCTTCGTGCCCTACCAAGCGCACTGATGGTCGTCTTCAGTGTCCTCTTTGTGAAAATATTTGGAAGTAGCCAAGGTTGGTCTGAGTTAGAAATCTCAACTCTCCTCTATTATCTCTTGGGGTCAATTGGTTTCTTATCCGTATTTAGAGCCTGCATGCCATTTACTCTCTGGCGTGTCCTCTTGATTGTTTGGTCAGTAGGAGGCTTCCTAGCCACAGCTCTCTTCCCAAGAATTCAAAAACTGCTTGAAATTTCAATCTTAACAGGACAAACATTACCTGTTTATGGTGTCATGATGTTGGTCTTTACCGTGATTTTCATCCTGACTAGTCGCTATCAAGCCAGAAAATAAAGAAAGGCTGCAATCTGTGGATTGTGGTCTTTTTAGGTGCAAGATAGCTAGCTGAAATGTGGTATAATAAGAGGTAATAGAGTTTTGGAAAGTGAGAGAAGATGATTTCAAAGAGATTAGAATTAGTGGCTTCCTTTGTGCCACAGGGAGCCATTTTACTCGATGTGGGGAGTGACCATGCTTATCTGCCTATCGAGTTGGTGGAGAGAGGACAAATCAAAAGCGCCATTGCAGGTGAGGTGGTGGAAGGTCCCTACCAATCTGCAGTCAAAAATGTTGAAGCGCACGGCCTAAAGGAGAAAATCCAGGTTCGTTTAGCCAATGGTCTGGCAGCATTTGAAGAGACTGACCAAGTGTCGGTCATCACCATTGCAGGTATGGGCGGTCGTTTGATTGCTAGGATTTTAGAAGAAGGTTTGGACAAGTTAGCTAATGTAGAGCGGTTGATCCTCCAGCCCAATAATCGCGAAGACGACTTGCGTATCTGGTTGCAGGACCATGGTTTTGAGATTGTGGCAGAAAGCATTTTAGAAGAAGCTGGCAAGTTTTACGAGATTTTGGTGGTGGAAGCAGGACAAATGAAGCTATCAGCCAGTGATGTTCGCTTTGGTCCCTTCTTATCCAAAGAAGTCAGCCCAGTCTTTGTCCAAAAATGGCAAAAAGAAGCTACTAAGCTAGAGTTTGCCCTTGGACAAATCCCAGAAAAAAATCTGGAGGAACGTCAAGTTCTAGTAGATAAAATTCAAGCCATCAAGGAGGTTCTCCATGCTAGCAAGTGAAGTAATTAATGCATATGAAGCCTTTTGCCCTCAGGAATTTTCAATGGAGGGAGACAGTCGTGGCCTGCAAATTGGCACTTTGGACAAGGAGATCCAAAGTGTCATGGTTGCTCTGGATATTCGTGAAGAAACGGTGGCTGAAGCTATTGAAAAGGGTGTGGATTTGATTATCGTCAAGCACGCGCCGATTTTCCGTCCCATCAAGGATTTGGTAGCTAGTCGTCCGCAAAATCAGATTTACATCGACCTCATCAAGCATGACATCGCAGTTTATGTCAGCCATACCAATATTGACATCGTTGAAAATGGCCTCAATGACTGGTTCTGCCAGATGCTAGGAATCGAGGAGACGACTTATCTACAGGAGACAGGTCCAGAACGTGGAATTGGTCGTATTGGAAATGTTCAGCCTCAGACATTTGGGGAATTGGCCCAGAATGTCAAGCAAGTCTTTGTTCTAGATAGTCTTCGAATGGTGCATTATCAAGAGAATGACTTGCAGAAGCCTATTTCAAGAGTGGCCATCTGTGGTGGAAGCGGTCAGTCTTTCTATAAGGATGCTTTAGCTAAAGGAGCGGATGTCTATATCACTGGTGACATTTACTACCATACTGCTCAGGATATGCTGTCTGATGGCCTGTTGGCATTGGACCCAGGTCACTATATCGAAGTGCTTTTTGTGGAAAAAATTGCAGAGCTTCTTAATCAATGGAAAGGAGAAAATGGCTGGACAATTGATATTGTACCTAGTCAAGCATCGACCAATCCTTTCCACCATATCTAGTTAGAAAGTGAAAATAATGAAAAAAGTTGCCATTATCGGAGCAGGAATTGTGGGAGCAACAGCAGCCTACTACCTCTCTAAAGAAAGTGACCTAGAGGTAACCGTCTTTGACCATGGACAAGGTCAGGCTACCAAGGCCGCAGCAGGAATTATTAGTCCTTGGTTTTCCAAACGCCGCAATAAAGCCTGGTACAAAATGGCGCGTTTGGGGGCTGACTTTTATGTGGATTTATTAGCTGATTTAGAGAAGTCAGGACAAGAAATCGACTTTTACCAGCGTTCGGGAGTTTTTCTCCTGAAAAAGGATGAATCCAAGCTAGAAGAACTCTATCAACTAGCCCTCCAGCGTAGAGAAGAGTCTCCCTTGATAGGGCAATTAGCCATTCTGGACCCAGCATCAGCTAATGAATTATTCCCTGGCTTGCGGGGATTTGACCACCTGCTCTACGCTTCTGGTGGAGCGAGAGTAGATGGCCAACTCCTAGTGACTCGTTTGCTGGAAGCAAGTCAGGTCAAGCTGGTCAAAGAAAAAGTGACTCTGACACCTTTAGCATCAGGATACCAGATTGGTGAAGAGGTGTTTGATCAGGTTATTTTGGCGACGGGAGCTTGGTTGGGGGATATGTTAGAACCCTTGGGTTATGCTGTGGATGTCCGTCCCCAAAAAGGGCAACTACGAGATTATCAGCTTGGCCAAGACATGGAAGCTTACCCTGTTGTCATGCCAGAAGGGGAGTGGGATTTGATTCCTTTTGCAGGTGGGAAATTGTCCCTAGGCGCTACTCATGAAAATGATATGGGATTTGATTTGACAGTAGATGAAACCTTACTCCAACAAATGGAGGAGGCAGCCTTGCCTCACTATCCAGTTTTAGCTAGAGCCACTTCAAGAGCTGAGCGTGTGGGAATCCGTGCCTATACCAGTGATTTTTCACCATTTTTTGGGCAAGTCCCAGGCTTGGCAGGTGTCTATGCGGCTAGTGGACTAGGTTCATCAGGTCTCACAACTGGTCCTATCATTGGCTACCATCTAGCTCAATTGGTTCAAGGAAAGGAATTGACCTTGGACCCTCTAAACTACCCAATTGAAAACTATGTCAAACGAGTAAAAAGTGAATAAGCATTTTACTGAAATTTTAGCCTACCCTCTAGGATGGCAAATGACATTCCCTATCAAAAATGGTAAAATAAAAAAAATAATCCGAGAATCGAGGAAAGAAGATGCAAGAAAAGATTTTGGTAACGGGTGGGGCAGGTTTTATTGGAACTCACACAGTTATTGAGTTAATCCAAGCAGGTCATCAGGTTGTTGTGGTGGATAACCTTGTCAACAGCAATCGTAAAAGTTTAGAAGTTGTTGAGAGAATTACAGGAGTTGAAGTACCTTTCTATGAGGCAGATATTCGAGACACAGATACCCTCAGAGATATTTTCAAGCAAGAAGAACCAACAGGGGTCATTCACTTCGCTGGCTTGAAGGCTGTCGGTGAATCTACCCGTATTCCTCTTGCCTACTATGACAACAATATTGCTGGGACTGTTAGTCTTTTGAAGGTAATGGAAGAAAACAACTGTAAAAACATCATTTTCAGTTCTTCTGCGACAGTTTACGGAGATCCGCACACAGTACCCATCTTGGAAGATTTCCCACTTTCAGTGACCAATCCATACGGCCGTACTAAGCTTATGCTAGAGGAAATTTTGACAGATATCTACAAGGCAGACTCAGAATGGAATGTGGTCTTACTTCGTTACTTTAACCCAATCGGAGCCCATGAGAGTGGTGATTTGGGAGAAAATCCAAACGGTATTCCAAACAACCTCTTGCCATATGTGACTCAAGTAGCCGTTGGAAAATTAGAGCAAGTGCAAGTGTTTGGAGATGATTATGATACCGAAGACGGAACTGGTGTTCGTGATTATATCCACGTTGTCGATTTGGCTAAAGGTCACGTCGCAGCTCTGAAAAAAATCCAAAAAGGTTCAGGTCTAAACGTTTATAACCTTGGAACAGGTAAAGGCTACTCAGTTCTTGAAATTATCCAAAACATGGAAAAAGCAGTGGGACGCCCAATTCCTTACCGCATCGTAGACCGCCGACCAGGTGATATCGCAGCCTGCTATTCAGATCCTGCAAAAGCCAAAGCAGAACTCGGCTGGGAAGCAGAGTTAGGCATCACCCAAATGTGTGAAGATGCATGGCGTTGGCAAAGTAAGCATCCAAATGGATTTGAAGACTAAGATGGTGATGTCAATCATTGTCCCATGTTTAAACGAAGAGGAAGTACTTCCTCTTTTTTATCAGGCTTTGGAAGCTTTGATTCCTGAATTGGGAACAGAAATCGAGTATGTCTTTGTCGACGATGGATCAAATGATGGAACTTTGGAACTCTTAAAGGCCTATCGGGAGCAAAATTCGGCGGTGCATTATATTTCTTTCTCGCGAAATTTTGGCAAAGAAGCAGCCCTCTATGCAGGCTTACAATATGCGACAGGAGATTTGGTAGTGGTGATGGATGCAGACCTTCAAGATCCTCCCAGTATGTTGCTTGAGATGAAAGCCTTACTAGACCAAAATGCAGATTTGGACTGTGTAGGAACACGAAGAACTAGTCGAGAGGGGGAACCTTTCTTTCGCAGTTTTTGTGCTGGTCTATTTTACCGCCTTATGCAAAAAATCAGTCCAGTAGCCCTGCCGTCAGGTGTCCGTGATTTTCGCATGATGAGAAGATCTGTAGTAGATTCCATTTTAAGCTTGACTGAGTCCAATCGTTTTTCTAAGGGACTCTTTGCCTGGGTCGGTTTTAAAACCCACTATCTGGACTATCCAAATGTCGAAAGGCAGGCTGGTAAGACCAGTTGGAGTTTTAGGCAACTTTTTTTCTACTCCATTGAAGGGATTGTTAATTTTTCAGATTTTCCCTTGATTATAGCCTTCGTAGCTGGTCTCCTATCTTGTTTTATTTCTCTACTGATGACCTTTTTTGTTGTGGTTCGGACCCTCATTTTGGGCAATCCGACATCAGGTTGGACCTCTCTGATGGCTGTTATTCTCTTTCTTGGAGGCATTCAACTCTTGACTATTGGGATTCTCGGCAAGTATATCAGTAAGATTTATCTAGAGACTAAAAAAAGACCACTTTATCTTATTAAAGAAAAAAGTGATCTTCCTATTTTAACCGAAAAAAATAGAGAGAAAAGACTATAATTTTACATGGAAATATGCTAAACTAGAGGGAGTGGATTACCGCCATTGATTTAGGATTCCTGGCTTCCAATCAGGGCGCGAGTTGGGCAATTTTTAACAGCCTCTAAGACGTCCTGACTAGGAGAAATTTCTTTTTCCAGTTGGTCAGGGTTATCGTAAAAACGCACGATTCCATTATCGTGGTAATCAAATAAATCAGAATAAGTTTGACAAAGCCCACAGGCGATGCAACGTTCGGGTATAAGTGTGATTTTCATGTTCATATTTATATTGTAATAAGAAAAGTAAAAAAAAACAAGGAGTAAGGTATGGCAAAAGAACCGTGGCAAGAAGATATTTATGAAAATCAAGAAGAAACAAGATCAGGCCGTCGTTCGAGAACACAGGGTGGGGGAGTCATTGCGAATCGTATCCTAACTATTTTAGCAAGTATTTTCTTTGTGATTGTAGTTGTGATGATTATTGTTCTGATTTATCTGTCATCGGGTGGGAGTAATCGTACAGCAGCCTTGAAAGATTTTCATGATTCTGATGCAAATGTAGTACAGATTTCATCTTCTAGTAGTTCAGAGCAGGCATCTTCTGGTTCAGAAGAAAAGGTAGAAGAGTCATCTAGTAGTTCAGAACATCCAACTGATCCAGAAGGAACTACAAAAGTGTTAGCAGGAGAAGGGGAAGCAGCCATTGCAGCTCGTGCAGGTATCTCGATTGCTCAGTTGGAAGCCTTAAATCCTGGACATATGGCTACAGGATCTTGGTTTGCTAATCCAGGTGACGTTGTTAAAATCAAATAGGAGTTGATATGAAAATAATTCAAATTGCTATTGATGGTCCAGCTTCCAGCGGTAAGAGTACAGTTGCAAAGATTATTGCCAAGGATTTTGGATACACCTATCTAGATACAGGTGCCATGTATCGTGCAGCGACCTACATGGCTCTCAGGAACCAATTAGGAGTTGAACAAGTTGAAGAACTCTTAGACTTATTGGACCAGCATCCAATCAGCTTTGGGCGTTCAGAAACTGGAGAACAGCTTGTCTTTGTAGGAGATGTGGATATTACCCATCCTATCCGTGAAAATGAAGTGACCAATCATGTTTCAGCTATTGCGGCAATTCCTGAAATTCGTGAGAAACTAGTTTCTCTCCAACAAGAAATTGCCCAGCAAGGCGGGATTGTCATGGATGGTCGCGATATTGGAACGGTTGTATTGCCACAAGCAGAACTGAAAATTTTTCTAGTAGCCTCTGTTGATGAAAGAGCAGAGCGCCGTTACAAGGAAAATATTGCCAAGGGAATTGAGACAGACCTTGAAACCTTAAAAGAGGAAATTGCTGCGCGTGACTACAAGGATAGTCATCGTGAGACTTCGCCTCTCAAACAAGCAGAGGATGCTGTCTACCTTGATACAACTGGCTTGAATATTCAAGAAGTAGTTGAAAAAATCAAAGCAGAAGCTGAAAAAAGAATGTAAATGTAAAAAAGCCGATAGATTGATATCGGTTTTTTCTAAATTTGTCAAAATGTTGATTTTAAGGTATAATAGTTGCTGTTCGAGAAATTTTGATTTTCAAAGAATAGTGAATGATGATAAGGAGAAACCATGAACAACTTACCAAATTGCCCAAAATGTAACTCAGAGTATGTCTACGAAGACGGTGCCCTACTGGTTTGCCCAGAGTGTGCTCATGAGTGGAATCCTGCTGAAGTTGCAGATGTAGAAGAAGGCCTTGTTGCTATCGATGCCAACGGAAATAAATTGGCTGACGGTGATACAGTAACCCTCATCAAGGATTTGAAAGTAAAAGGTGCGCCAAAAGATTTGAAACAAGGGACGCGCGTGAAAAATATCCGCATCGTAGAAGGTGACCACAATATCGACTGTAAGATTGATGGCTTCGGTGCTATGAAGCTCAAATCAGAGTTTGTGAAGAAAATTTAAGCATGTCAAAGCACTACAAACTTGTATTTTATAGCCGTATCTTCTTGTTTCTAGCGGCTTTCACGGGAGTTTATCTTGAAATCGCCAAGCATGGTGGATTTGGGATGCTTCTCTATTATACGGTTCTGTCAAATCTTTTAGTAGCGATTTTTACGCTCTATCTTCTAAAGGTTATGAGCCGTTTAGGTGAAAATTGGCAAAGGCCAAGTCTCCTGCGCTTAAAAGGTGGGGTCACCATGAGTATCATGATTACCTGTGTGATTTACCATTTCCTTTTAGCGCCCATTGCGACTAATTTCTATACTCTGGAAAATTTCCTTTGCCACTATATCGTTCCCCTCTGGTTTTTAGCAGATACCCTCTTTTTTGACAAACAGGGTCAATACAAAATCTGGGATCCAGTTGTGTGGACGATTTTACCCTTGCTGTATATGATTTTTGCTCTTTTTAATGGCTTGGTACTGAAACTAGATATTCCTAATTCTAAGGTCAGTCCTTTCCCTTACTTCTTTTTGAATGTGAACAAGGGTTGGGATGTTGTGTTTAAGTGGTGTCTGATTATCTTTGTTGCCTATATGGTGGCAGGATTTATCTTCTACTTTATCAAGCAAATCAAGAGAAGGTCATCCTAATACTCTTTGAAAATAAAATTCAAACCACGTCAGATTCGCCTTGCCGTATATATGTTACTGACTTCGTCAGTTTCATCTACAACCTCAAAACTATGTTTTGAGCTGACTTCGTCAGTTCTATCTACAACCTCAAAGTAGTGCTTTGAGCAACCTGCGGCTAGCTTCCTAGTTTGCTCTTTGATTTTCATTGAGTATAAGATACAAGGGATTCATTTTCGAGTTTAAGAAGGAGTCTACAAACCAATGGGGCTTCTTCTTTTCTTGCTTTATAATTCTCAAAAGAGTAGAAGATTAAGAGAAAATATAGAAAGAGATTTCATGAAACAATTTTTAGAACGGGCCAGTATTTTGGCTCTCTCCCTCGTTTTGATTACGTCCTTTTCGATTTCAAGTGCCCTACCAGCCATGTTTGACTATTATCAAGGTTATCCTAAGGAACAAATTGAGCTCTTGGCGAGCTTGCCATCTTTTGGGATCATGATTATGTTACTACTAAATGGTTTCTTAGAAAAAATATTTCCTGAGCGCTTACAGATTAGTTTGGGATTGTTGATTTTATCACTGAGTGGAACGGCTCCCTTCTGGTATCAAGCCTACCCCTTTGTCTTTGGAACACGGATTCTTTTTGGTTTGGGTGTTGGAATGATCAATGCTAAGGCCATTTCTATTATCAGTGAACGTTATCAAGGAAAAACGCGGATTCAGATGCTAGGGCTACGCGGTTCTGCAGAGGTCGTTGGGGCCTCTCTCATTACCTTGGCAGTTGGCCAGTTGTTATCCTTCGGTTGGACAGCTACCTTCCTAGCCTATAGTGCTGGATTTTTGGTGCTGATCCTTTATCTGCTCTTTGTACCTTATGGAAAGGAAAAGAAAGAAGTTAGGAAAAAGGAGAAGGAAGCAAGTCGCTTAACTCGGGAAATGAAAGGCTTGATTTTTATCCTAGCTATTGAAGCAGCAGTGGTAGTTTGTACCAATACGGCTATTACTATCCGTATTCCAAGTTTGATGGTGGAAAGAGGACTGGGGGATGCTCAGTTATCTAGTTTTGTTCTCAGTATCATGCAGTTGATTGGGATTGTAGCTGGTGTGAGTTTTTCTTTCTTGATTTCTATCTTTAAAGAGAAACTGCTCCTCTGGTCTGGTATTACCTTTGGCCTAGGGCAAATTGTGATTGCCTTGTCTCCATCCTTGTGGGTGGTAGTGGCAGGAAGTATTCTGGCTGGCTTTGCCTACAGTGTAGCCTTGACGACGGTCTTTCAACTTGTCTCTGAAAGAATTCCAGCTAAACTCCTCAATCAAGCAACTTCATTTGCTGTATTAGGTTGTAGTTTCGGAGCCTTTACGACCCCATTTGTTCTAGGTGCAATTGGCTTGCTAACACAAAATGGGATGTTGGTCTTTGCCATCTTAGGATCTTGGTTGATTGTAACCTCTATCTTTGTTATGTACCTACTTCAAAAGAGAGCTTAGGATTGGTTTCCTAGGTTTTTCTTTTTGTGAATTTTGTACCCAGACAATATTTGTTTTAGACCCTTGTTTACAGATTATTTTCTTGATAAAATAGAAGTTATGACAAGATATAAAGCAACTATTTCCTATGATGGTTACGCCTTTGCTGGTTTTCAGCGCCAGCCTCATGCGCGTAGTGTTCAGGAAGAAATTGAAAAAACCTTGACCAAGTTAAATAAAGGACAAGACGTTACTGTTCATGGTGCTGGTAGGACAGATAGTGGGGTTCATGCTCTGGGACAGGTTATTCATTTTGATCTACCTTATCAGATGGATGAGGAGAAGCTCCGTTTTGCTTTGGACACCCAGTCTCCTGAAGATATTGATGTGATTTCAATTGAGCTTGTGGCGGATGATTTTCATTGCCGTTATGCCAAGCACAGTAAGACCTATGAGTTTGTCGTGGATAGGGGCCGTCCCAAGAATCCTATGCGCCGTCACTATGCTACTCACTTTCCCTATCCACTCGATGTGGAACGCATGCAGATTGCAATCAAAAAGCTAGAGGGCACCCACGATTTCACAGGCTTTACAGCCTCTGGAACCAGTGTGGAGGATAAGGTTCGCACCATCACAGAAGCTAGTCTCAGGGTTGATGAGACAGGCCAGTTTTTGACTTTTACCTTTTCAGGAAATGGTTTCTTGTATAAACAGATTCGCAATATGGTGGGGACACTGCTCAAAATCGGAAACAACCGTATGCCAGTAGAGCAGATTGACCTCATCTTGGAGAAAAAGGACAGGCAACTTGCAGGTCCCACTGCAGCACCAAATGGTTTGTATTTAAAGGAGATTCGTTATGAAGAATAATCGTATTTTAGCACTTTCTGGGAATGATATTTTTAGTGGTGGTGGATTGTCCGCTGATTTGGCTACTTATACATTGAACGGTTTGCATGGTTTTGTAGCTGTGACTTGCTTGACAGCTTTAACAGAAAAGGGCTTTGAAGTCTTTCCAACTGACGATACCATTTTTCAACATGAATTAGATAGCTTGCGTGATGTGGAATTTGCAGGGATTAAGATTGGTCTTCTACCAACTGTCAGTGTAGCTGAGAAGGCATTGGACTTTATCAAGCAGCGCCCAGGAGTGCCTGTGGTATTGGATCCTGTCTTGGTCTGCAAAGAAACGCACGATGTAGCTGTCAGTGAACTTTGTCAAGAACTGATTCGCTTTTTCCCTCATGTCAGCGTGATTACGCCTAACCTTCCAGAAGCAGAATTATTAGCTGGTCAGGAAATTAAAACCTTGGAAGATATGAAAGCTGCAGCGCAGAAATTGCATGACTTAGGCGCGCCAGCAGTCATTATCAAGGGAGGCAATCGTCTTAGTCAGGACAAGGCTGTGGATGTCTTTTATGATGGACAGACCTTTACTATCCTAGAAAATCCTGTCATCCAAGGGCAAAATGCTGGCGCAGGTTGTACCTTTGCTTCCAGCATTGCCAGTCACCTAGTCCAAGGACAAGAACTATCAGCAGCAATTGAAAGTTCAAAAGCATTCGTTTACCGTGCCATTGCACAAGCAGATCAATATGGAGTAAGACAATATGAAGCAAACCAAAACAACTAAAATCGCCCTTGTATCCTTATTAACCGCCCTTTCTGTGGTTCTAGGTTATTTCTTAAAAATCCCAACGCCAACAGGTATTCTAACTCTTTTAGATGCGGGTGTCTTCTTTGCAGCTTTCTATTTTGGTAGTCGTGAAGGGGCTGTAGTAGGAGGACTAGCAGGTTTCTTGATTGACCTCTTATCAGGCTACCCTCAGTGGATGTTCTTTAGCTTGGTCAACCATGGTTTGCAGGGATTTTTCGCAGGATTTAAAGGAAAATCTCAGTGGTTAGGCCTTATCTTAGCAACGATTGCCATGGTAGGGGGCTACGCCTTGGGTTCTACATTGATGAATGGCTGGGCTGCAGCCCTACCCGAAATCCTACCAAATTTCATGCAAAATATGGTAGGGATGATTGTAGGATTTATCCTTAGTCAAAGTATCAAAAAGATAAAGTAAAAAGTTAGCTGTTCGAGCTAACTTTTTTTGTATAATATTAATCAAAATAAAGTAAGTCTTTGCTGGTGCTTGTAAAGAGGTCAAAGCCATCCTTGGTAACAACACCGCAGTCTTCGATACGGACTCCGACTTTACCAGGGATATAGATACCTGGTTCAACAGAGAAGCACATGCCTTCTTCGATGATCATGTCGTTTCCTTCCATGATAGATGGGAATTCGTGGACATCCATACCGATACCGTGACCGAGACGGTGGTTGAAGTACTCACCGTAACCAGCTTTTTCAATGACTGCGCGGGCAGCGCGGTCCACTTCATGAGCAGTCACACCCGGCTTGATAAAGTCAAGAGCAGCTTGTTGGGCTTCAAGAGTCAAGTTGTAGATGTCTTTCTTGAATTGGTCAGGCTTACCAACAGCGACTGTACGAGTCATATCTGACGCATAGCCGTTGACGAGAACACCCAAATCAAAGAGGAGAAGAGCATCATTTTCAACCTTGTTAGCTGCTGGAATACCGTGTGGATTTGCAGCATTATCACCAGTCAAGACCATGGTATCAAAGCTCATTTCATAGCCTTCACGCTTCATAGCAAAGTCAATTTGAGCGATGATATCTGTCTCTGTCTTATCAAGAGAAATATTGTCAAAGCCAACCTTAACAGCCTTGTCCGCATAGAGACCTGCAACCATCATTTTTTGCACTTCATCAGCTGATTTGATGAGGCGCATGCGTTGGATACGGGGAGTGAGGTTTTCAAATTCGGCTGTTTCAAAAACTGTCTTCAAGCCATGGTATTTGGTTAAGATGAGATTGTCAAACTCAACAGCGACACGTTTGAAATCAAGCTGTGGAAGAGCATGTTTCATTTTTTGCCATGGATTTTCAGAATCCACATAGCCCACAACTGGGAAGGAAACAGTACTAGTAGCACGCTCAACTTCAAGGGCTGGGACAAAGAGGAGGGGTTCTTGATCCGCTAGGACAAAAAGGAACATTTGGCGTTCATGGGGATCACTGTAAAAGCCAGTGAGGTAATTAATTGTGACGGGGTCAGATACGACAGCGACGTCTAGTTTTTCTGATTCAAGATATGTTACGATTTGTTGTAATTTAGACATATGCTACCTTCTTTCTACCCCTCTATTTTGGCAAAAAAAGAGAGAAAATGCAAGGGAGAAGGGTAAAAGAAAAGACAAAAAGAACTCCGCTATCTTATCGGAGCTCTTTGATATGGTTTTTCTTGGTTTAAGAAAAGTCAGCCTTGCTTTTGACGTCGCTGTATTCTTCAGCGATTTCTTGGCTGAGAATATCCTCATAAGCAGGGAGTTGAATGTCCTGACCATATTTCTTCTTGAGGGCAGTAGTGACTAGGCGATAAGCTAGATTGGCATTGCGAGAGAGGATGGGCCCATGGAAGTAAGAACCAAAGACATTCTTATAATGAACCCCTTCGCCGACCTTTTCTTCGTTGTTTCCATTTCCATAAACCACTTGTCCCAGCGGTTTTTGGTCATCAGAAAGGAAGGTACGGCCTTGATGATTTTCAAAACCATAGTAGGTTTCATCGAAATCTTCATTGTGAATCTTGATGTCACCAATAAAGCGGTTATTGGTCTGGTTGAGGGTGTAGTGGCCCATGACCCCTAGCCCTTCGATACGTTTACCTGAAGCTTCAACATAATATTGCCCCAATAGTTGGAAACCGCCACAGATAGCGAGAACCACACCGTCATTTTGGATGTAGTTGTCAATGCTTTCTTTTTTAGCAGGTAGGTCGTCTGCAATGATACTCTGTTCAAAGTCTTGACCGCCACCGAAAAAGGCAATGTCGTAGTGATTTTCATCAAAATCATCATGAAGTGAAACGATGTCAACCGTCACATGGGCTCCTAGTTTTTCAGCCACATACTTGAGCATGAGGATGTTTCCATTGTCCCCGTAGGTATTCATGAGATTTCCGTAGAGGTGGGCAATGTTGAGCTGATAGGGGTAATTGCCAGCTTTTGAGGAAAGTGAAGTATAAACCATTAGTTCATCTCCTTTCTAACAATCTGACGACTAGCCAGCAGTTCGCGGAATTCCAGCATAGCAGTATAGGTAGCAAGGATATAGGCATGCTTACAATCTTGGTTTTCAATGGTTTTAAGAACTTGTTCCAGACTACTTGTTTCAGTGATTTTCTCAGCTGGATAGCCTGTTACTCGTAGACGACGTGCGATTTCAGAATGACGCACACCGCCAGCGTTGATTTCAGGGATGTCCATGTCAGTGATTTGTTCAAAATCAGCATCCCAGATCCAGCTGGTATCAATTCCATCTGCATAGTTAGCGTTAAGGAGGACAGATAGGCTAAATGGATAAGGAGCTAGTTTAATCATTTCGATAGCTTGGGTCGCACCGACTGGATTTTTAATCAAGACGAGGGTACATTCCTTGTCACCGATATGGAAGGTTTCTTGGCGTCCAAAGACAGCACGGCTCTTATCAAATCCCTGCTTGATTAGTTGGGAATCTGCGCCGAGGAAACGGGCGATAGCCACAGCAGCTAGGGCGTTGTAGATATTATAGAGCCCACCGATTTGAATACCGTATTCTTGTCCGTCAATGACAAAGCGAGAGCGATTGTTGGTTAACTCAACCAAGTCTGTCAAGCGATAGTCTAAATCAGGACGTTTACATCCGCAGTCTTCACAGATATAGGCACCCAAGTTTGCATAGGTATTATGCTCATATTTGAGGATGCCTTGGCAGTCAGGACAGAGGATTCCTTCGGTATTGTAGTGAGCCAGCTGGGCTGGACCTTTCTCCAAGTCAAAACCAAAATACTGTACAGGATTTGGAATAGCTGGCTTGTAGAAAAGTGGGCTGTCTCCATTAAGGAGAACAGTGGCAGTAGGCACTTTACGAATAGCATCCAAAATCATCTTGTAAGTTGTGTAAATCTCACCATAGCGGTCCATCTGGTCACGGAAGATATTGGTGATAACAAAAAGGCTTGGCTGGATATAGTCACAGATACGAGATAGACTGGCCTCATCGATTTCTAGAACGGCAATATTTTTCCCAGTTTTAGACGATTTGGCTGTTAAGAAGGTTGTCGCAATTCCTGTAATCATGTTGGCACCGCTTGGGTTGGTCAGAACTTGACCATAAACCTCTTTTAAAATGCCGACAGTGAGGGCAGTTGTCAAGGTTTTTCCGTTGGTTCCAGTGACCACGACAATCTCGTAGTTCTTAGCTAGGTTTTGTAAAATATCTTTATCAAATTGAAGGGCAAGTTTTCCTGGGAGCGTACTTCCACGGCCAAGACGGCTTAAAATAAAGTGGGAAGAACGCCCAGCAAGAAGGCCCAAAGTAGTTTTTAAGTTCATGTTTCTATTATATCATAAAAGAGGGAAAAGACAGATTTGATACTCAATGAAAATCAAAGAGCAAACTAGTAAGCTAGCCGCAGGCTGTACTTGAGTACGGCAAGGTGAAGCTGACGTAGTTTGAATTTGATTTTCGAAGAGTATGAGATTTCGCAGAAATGAAAACAGCCCTCAGAGGGCTGTTCGATACGATTAAATCTCAACTTAAATCGCAAACAAGTCATTCAAGTTCTCAGCCAAGGTTGGGTGAGTGAAGATTTGTTTTGTGAAGTAAGTGTAAGGAATCTTATTGTCCATAGCAACAGTGATGATGTTGATGATTTCTTGAGAACCTTCTGAGAAGATGCTTGCTCCAAGAATTTCTTTTGTTTCAGTATTAACAACAGCTTTGAAAGCTCCGCGAAGGTCTCCATTTACGTGACCGCGAGGCATTGCTGCAACAGGGATTTCCTTCACTGCGTATGGAAGTTTCAAATCAGCAGCTTGGCTTTCAGTCAAACCGACTTGTGAAAGTGCAGGTGTGATGAACATAGTGTTTGGTACATTGAGACGGTCTTCAAGTGTGTAGCTGCCATCTCCAGCAAGGTAGCTGTAAACAACACGGAAGTCATCAAGTGAAATGTAAGTAAATTGAAGGCCACCGTTGACATCTCCAACTGCAAAGACACCAGGAACGTTTGTTTGACAATGTTTGTCTACTTTAATAGCACCACGTTCAGTTAGTTCAATATCTGTATTTTCAAGTTGAAGTGGTTCTACATTTGGTTTGCGTCCAGTTGAGTAGAGAAGGGCGTCGAAACGGTAAGTTTCGTTTTCAGTTACAAGGAGCACTTGGTCACCATCGTTTTTGATTTCAGTAGTGCGGATATTTTGAAGCAATTCAATACCGTCTTCTTCCATGTATTGCTTAGCAAGAGCTGCGATGGAAGGTTCTGCACGAGGTAGGAAAGTATCCAAGGCATCTAGAACTGTAACCTTGCTTCCAAGTTTGTTGTAAAGACCAGCAAATTCAAGACCGATATTTCCGCCACCAAGGATTCCAAGTTTTTCAGGCAATTTGTCCAAGTTTTGAATACCTGTTGAGTCAAAGACGTTTTTGCTTGTAGCAAGTCCAGGGATTGGCAAGACGTTTGAAACAGCACCAGTGTTGATGACGATTGTTTCAGCGGTCAGTTCTTTCTTTTCATCACCAGCTTGGATTTCGATGACTTTATTTGAAAGGAAGTGAGCTTCCGCATCAAAGATATCCACGCCTGTACCTGCAACAGTAGCATAGTTTTTACCATTGAGGCGACCAGTGATAGTATTTTTGGTAGCAATCACTTCTTCAAAAGACAAGTCTTTCTCAGCAGCAACTAGTAAAGTTTTAGTTGGGATACAACCAATGTTGATACAAGTTCCACCATACATAGCTTTACTACGTTCAACGAGGGCAACTTTTTTGCCAGCTGAAGCCAATTTACCAGCTAGTGTTTTACCAGCTTTACCAAATCCGATAACGATTAAATCATAAGTTAACATTTAGAATTCCTCCTTTTCGACTTTCATTCTAGCACAAGAAAAAAACTTTTGCACAATTCTGCTACGAAAAAGACAGAAAAAGCTAAAAACGCTTTCCAAACAAAAAACTAGTAATTTTTTGACAAGCTTGATAAACTAAAATCCTATCTATTTTTATATAAGATAGAATAAATGTTCGAAAATAGGAGGTTTTATGAAATTGAATCGTTATATTATTGCTTTTGCTGGGGTCATTTTACACTTAATGCTGGGTTCGACTTATGCTTGGAGTGTTTATCGCAACCCTATTATTGAAAAAACGGGATGGGATCAGGCTTCTGTTGCCTTTGCCTTTAGTCTAGCAATCTTTTGTTTGGGATTATCGGCTGCATTTATGGGGCGTTTGGTAGAAAAATTTGGTCCGAGAGTCATGGGGAGTCTATCTGCTTTTCTATACGCAGGTGGAAATATCTTAACAGGATTTGCAATAGACCGTCAGGAGCTGTGGTTGTTGTATCTCGCTTATGGCATTTTAGGTGGGCTTGGTTTGGGAGCAGGCTATATTACCCCTGTGTCAACGATTATAAAATGGTTTCCTGATAAACGTGGTCTCGCAACAGGTTTAGCGATTATGGGGTTTGGTTTTGCTTCTTTATTGACTAGTCCCATAGCGCAACATCTCATCGCAGGGGTAGGGCTTGTAGAAACTTTTTATATTTTAGGTGCAAGTTACTTTATTATCATGCTCCTAGCTTCACAATTCATTAAGCGTCCAAATGAGCAAGAGCTTGCAATTTTATCTGTTTCAGGGAAAGAAAAAATAACCTCTTTGACGCAAGGAATGGCTGCAAATCAGGCCCTGAAAAGCAATCGGTTTTATATACTTTGGATTATTTTCTTTATCAACATAGCTTGTGGTTTAGGCTTAATTTCAGCGGCATCGCCAATGGCACAGGAGATGGCTGGCTTGTCTACAAGTCATGCAGCAGTAATGGTGGGCGTTTTAGGGATTTTCAATGGGTTTGGTCGTTTGCTCTGGGCGAGTTTATCTGACTATATCGGTCGCCCTCTAACCTTTAGTATATTACTGCTTGTCAATCTTTTCTTTTCTCTCTCGCTTTGGCTCTTTACAAATTCCGTTTTATTTGTAGTCGCTATGTCTATTTTGATGACTTGCTATGGAGCTGGTTTTTCATTGATTCCGGCTTATCTCAGTGATATTTTTGGAACCAAGGAATTGGCCGCTCTGCATGGATATATTTTAACAGCTTGGGCAATGGCTGGTTTAGCAGGACCTATTTTATTAGCAGAGACTTATAAAATGGCTCATTCTTACACACAAACCTTGTTCGTTTTTCTCATTTTATATAGTATAGCCTTGGCTTTGTCTTATTATCTAGGTCGTTCAATCAAAAAGGAAAGCCAAAAACCGCTTACATGATTTTCTAGAGAAATTGGGCTATCTTTTAAGCTTGTCTTGTGTTATACTAGATAGGTTGCAAAGAAAACAGTACTTTTCTTTTGTGGAAAAGAAGCAACACGATTTTATATCCAGTATATGAAAATCCGTCATAAAAAGAAAAGTATAAACTAAGCCCTATAGGGTGGCTTCGCACCACCTTTAGAAAGAAGAATAACGTGAAATTTAATGAATTAAACTTGTCTGCTGATTTGCTAGCAGAGATTGAAAAAGCTGGTTTTGTAGAAGCCAGTCCGATCCAAGAACAAACTATTCCCTTGGCTCTTGAAGGTAAGGACGTTATCGGTCAAGCTCAGACTGGTACAGGAAAAACTGCAGCCTTTGGCTTGCCTACCCTTGAAAAAATCCGTACAGAAGAAGCGACCATCCAAGCTTTGGTTATCGCTCCAACACGTGAACTTGCTGTCCAAAGTCAAGAAGAACTCTTCCGCTTTGGCCGTAGCAAGGGAGTGAAAGTTCGCTCAGTTTACGGTGGTTCCAGCATTGAAAAACAAATCAAAGCTCTTAAATCTGGTGCCCATATCGTGGTGGGAACTCCAGGTCGCCTCTTGGACTTGATTAAACGCAAGGCCTTGAAATTACAAGATATTGAAACTCTCATCCTTGACGAAGCAGATGAAATGCTCAACATGGGCTTCCTTGAAGATATCGAAGCGATCATTTCTCGTGTCCCTGAAAACCGTCAAACCCTACTCTTCTCAGCAACTATGCCAGATGCCATCAAGCGTATCGGTGTTCAGTTTATGAAAGAACCTGAGCATGTGAAGATTGCTGCCAAGGAATTGACAACAGAATTGGTTGACCAATACTATATCCGAGTTAAAGAACAAGAAAAATTTGATACCATGACCCGTCTCATGGACGTGGAACAACCAGAACTTGCTATCGTATTTGGTCGTACAAAACGCCGTGTAGATGAATTGACTCGTGGTCTGAAAATCCGTGGCTTCCGTGCAGAAGGAATTCATGGAGACCTAGACCAAAACAAACGTCTTCGTGTCCTTCGTGACTTTAAAAATGGCAATCTTGATGTTTTGGTTGCGACAGACGTTGCAGCGCGTGGGTTGGATATTTCAGGTGTGACCCATGTCTACAACTACGATATTCCACAAGATCCTGAAAGTTATGTTCACCGTATCGGGCGTACAGGTCGTGCTGGTAAATCAGGTCAGTCTATTACCTTCGTTTCACCTAATGAAATGGGTTACCTCCAAATCATCGAGAACTTGACAAAGAAACGCATGAAAGGTCTCAAACCTGCAAGTGCAGAAGAAGCCTTCCAAGCTAAAAAGCAAGTAGCTCTTAAGAAAATCGAACGTGATTTTGCTAATGAGGAGATTCGTAGCAACTTTGAGAAGTTTGGCAAGGATGCTCGTCAATTGGCCTCAGAATTCAGTCCTGAAGAATTGGCCATGTATATTCTCAGCTTAACAGTTCAGGATCCAGATAGTCTTCCTGAAGTGGAGATTGCGCGTGAAAAACCACTGCCATTTAAACCATCAGGTAATGGCTTCGGTGGTAAAGGTAAGGGAGGTCGTGGAGGCCGTCGTGGGGACGACCGTCGAGACCGTGATCGCCGTGGCAATGGTCGTCGTGATGATTTCAAAAAAGGAAGTCGTGGCAATGATCGTTTTGATAAAGACAGACGTTACCGTAATAAAGACAATAAAAAACCACGCAATACTTCAAGCGAAAAGCAAACAGGCTTTGTTATTCGTAACAAGGGCGACAAATAAGAAAAAGCGGTTCAAAATGAATCGCTTTTTTATATAAGGAGACCAAGGGTGAAAGAAGATGGTGATAGCAAAGGATAGGTGAAATGGAAAGGTATTATCCAGTCATCTTCTTATGATAATATAATATCAAAAATAAATTAGTTTGTCAATGATAAAAATCTATTTTTCTAAAATATTTCAGCTAGTCTAAATTGCAATTAAATAAGCAATTTTCAGATAATAATTGAAAATTCAAGCTTTTTATGTTATAATGATAGCGATTAAATTCGAGGTGAAAAATGGCACATTTATTAGAAAAAACAAGAAAAATTACTTCTATCCTGAAGCGCTCGGAGGAGCAGTTGCAGGAAGAACTTCCATACAATGCGATTACCCGTCAATTGGCAGATATTATTGACTGTAACGCTTGTATCGTCAATAGCAAGGGACGTCTCCTTGGTTATTTCATGCGTTACAAAACCAATACAGATCGTGTAGAGCAGTTCTTCCAAACTAAGATTTTCCCAGATGACTACATTCAAGGTGCGAACATGATCTACGATACAGAAGCCAATCTGACAGTTGATCATGATTTAAGTATTTTCCCTGTGGAAAGTCGTGCCGACTTTCCAGATGGTTTGACGACCATTGCACCGATTCATGTATCAGGGATTCGCCTTGGCTCTTTGATTATTTGGCGCAATGATAAAAAATTCGAAGATGAGGATTTGATCCTTGTTGAGATTGCCAGTACCGTTGTTGGAATTCAACTCCTCAACTTCCAGCGTGAAGAAGATGAGAAAAATATCCGTCGCCGTACTGCTGTTACCATGGCGGTTAATACTCTGTCTTACTCCGAACTCCGTGCTGTTTCAGCAATTTTAGGGGAATTAAATGGAAATGAAGGGCAGTTGACTGCGTCTGTGATTGCAGACCGTATCGGTATTACCCGTTCTGTGATTGTCAATGCTCTTCGTAAACTTGAGTCTGCGGGAATTATTGAAAGTCGCTCACTTGGAATGAAGGGAACCTACCTTAAGGTCTTGATTTCAGATATTTTTGAAGAAGTGAAGAAAAGAGATTACTAATGACTAAAGCTTTGATTTCGATTGATTATACAGAAGATTTTGTTGCCGACAGTGGTAAATTGACAGCAGGTGCTCCAGCTCAAGCTATTTCGGAAGCCATTAGTAAGGTGACTCGATTAGCTTTTGAACGAGGAGATTACATCTTCTTTACCATTGATGCTCATGAAGAAAACGATTGTTTCCATCCAGAAAGCAAGCTATTTCCTCCTCACAATTTGATTGGGACGAGTGGACGGAATTTATACGGAGATTTGGGAACCTTTTATCAAGAGCATGGTTCAGACAGTCGAGTTTTTTGGATGGATAAACGCCATTATTCAGCATTTTCAGGGACTGACCTAGATATTCGTTTGAGAGAGCGTCGAATTTCTACAGTTATCTTAACAGGTGTCTTGACGGATATCTGTGTTCTGCATACAGCTATAGATGCCTATAATCTAGGATATGACATCGAGATTGTTCAACCAGCCGTTGCTTCTATCTGGCCTGAAAATCATCAATTTGCTCTAGGCCATTTCAAAAATACACTTGGAGCTAAGTTAGTAGATGAGAAGCTAAATGAACTTTCAGAGTAATTTAGTTGATGAAATGAAAAAAATTTGAAAAAAGTGTTGACAAGAGTCCTAAAAGTTGATATACTAGTAAAGTAATCGACGCGGGGATGGCGGAATTGGCAGACGCGCAGGACTAAGGATCCTGTGACCGCTTTAGGTCGTGAGGGTTCAAGTCCCTCTCTCCGCATAGGATAAGAGTTAGCTTAGGCTAGCTCTTTTGTTTTCATCTAATTCAAGTAGAGCAAAAAAATTTTTGCTCTTTTTTTGTATTTCATAAACATTTCATATTTGGATTTTATAATAGTCTTACAAATATGGAGGTGACAAATGAATCCAATCCAAAGAGCTTGGGCTTATGTCAGCAGAAAACGACTGAGAAGTTTTATTTTATTTCTGATTTTATTGGTCCTATTGGCCGGAATTTCAGCCTGTTTGACTCTGATGAAGTCCAACAAAACAGTTGAAACCAATCTTTACAAATCACTCAACACATCTTTTTCTATTAAGAAGATAGAAAATGGTCAGACTTTCAAGCTGTCAGACCTAGCATCTGTAAGCAAGATTAAGGGACTGGAAAATGTCTCTCCTGAACTCGAGACGGTCGCAAAATTAAAAGACAAGGAAGCAGTGACTGGTGAGCAGAGCGTGGAGCGTGATGATTTGTCAGCTGCGGACAAGAACTTGGTTAGCTTAACAGCTCTTGAGGATTCATCTAAGGATGTGACCTTTACCAGCTCGGCTTTCAATCTAAAAGAAGGGCGACACCTTCAAAAAGGGGATTCCAAGAAAATCTTGATCCACGAAGAGTTGGCCAAGAAGAACGGTCTTTCGCTTCATGATAAACTTCGCTTGGATGCTGGACAGTCAGAATCTGGCAAAGGACAAACAGTAGAGTTTGAGATTGTCGGCATCTTTTCTGGTAAAAAACAAGAGAAATTTACAGGCTTGTCTTCAGACTTCAGTGAAAACCAGGTCTTTACAGACTATGAAAGTAGCCAAACCCTTTTGGGAAATGGTGAATCTCAAGTCAGTGCAGCTCGCTTCTATGTAGAAAATCCTAAGGAAATGGATGGACTTATGAAGCAGGTGGAAAACTTAGCCTTGGAAAATCAAGGCTACCAAGTCGAAAAGGAAAACAAGGCTTTTGAACAAATCAAAGACTCAGTTGCAACCTTCCAAACCTTCCTGACCATCTTCCTTTATGGGATGTTGATAGCTGGAGCTGGAGCCTTAATTTTGGTCTTGTCTCTCTGGTTGAGAGAAAGGGTCTACGAAGTGGGAATTTTACTGGCACTTGGAAAAGGCAAGAGCTCGATCTTCCTACAATTCTGTTTAGAGGTGGTTTTGGTATCTATCGGTGCTTTGCTTCCAGCATTTGTTGCAGGAAACGCCATTACATCTTATCTGCTCCAAACTGTCCTAGCCAGTGGAGATAAGGCAAGCTTACAAGATACACTAGCCAAAGCAAGCAGTTTATCAACCAGCATCTTATCTTTTGCAGAATCCTATGTTTTTCTAGTTCTGCTTAGTTGCTTATCTGTAGCCCTTTGTTTCCTATTCTTATTTAGAAAATCGCCGAAAGAAATTTTATCATCTATTAGTTAAGAAGGAGAAATCATGACTTTATTACAATTACAAGATCTTACCTATCGTTATAAGAACACTGCTGAAGCAGTCCTATATCAGATCAATTATAATTTTGAACCCGGAAAATTTTACAGTATTATTGGGGAGTCAGGAGCAGGAAAATCCACTCTCTTGTCCCTCCTGGCTGGTCTAGATAGTCCTGTTGAAGGTTCTATCCTTTTCCAAGGAGAGGACATTCGTAAGAAGGGCTATTCTTACCATCGCATGCACCATATTTCCCTGGTCTTTCAAAATTATAACTTGATAGATTATCTTTCTCCACTGGAAAATATCCGCTTGGTCAACAAAAAGGCAAGCAAGGATACACTTCTTGAGCTTGGTTTGGATGAAAGTCAGATCAAGCGGAATGTTCTCCAGTTATCAGGTGGTCAACAACAACGTGTTGCCATTGCTCGCAGTTTGGTCTCAGAAGCTCCAGTTATTCTAGCAGATGAGCCAACAGGAAATCTGGACCCTAAAACTGCTGGAGATATTATCGAACTGCTCAAATCACTTGCCCAGAAAACAGGTAAATGTGTCATCGTCGTAACTCACAGCAAAGAAGTGGCACAGGCGTCAGATATTACACTTGAATTGAAGGACAAGAAGCTGACTGAAACTCGCAATACTACTAAATAATATGAGCTTATTTTGATAGAATTATTAAATCAAATCTAGAAAGGGAACCTATGTTACACAATGCATTTGCCTATGTTACAAGGAAGTTTTTCAAATCGATTGTCATCTTCCTGATTATTCTCCTTATGGCGAGCTTGAGTTTGGTCGGCTTGTCGATCAAGGGAGCTACTGCCAAGGCTTCTCAGGAGACCTTTAAAAATATCACCAATAGTTTCTCCATGCAAATCAATCGTCGCGTCAATCAAGGAACGCCACGTGGTGCAGGTAATATCAAGGGTGAAGATATCAAAAAAATCACCGAAAACAAGGCTATTGAGTCTTATGTGAAACGCATCAATGCTATTGGAGATTTGACTGGATATGAACTCATCGAAACGCCAGAAACCAAGAAAAATCTGACACCTGACCGTGCCAAACATTTTGGAAGTAGCTTGATGATTACAGGTGTTAATGACTCCTCTAAAGAAGACAAGTTTGTCTCTGGTTCTTATAAGCTGGTCGAAGGAGAGCACCTAACAAACGACGACAAGGACAAGATCCTCCTGCACAAGGACTTGGCTGCAAAACACGGCTGGAAAGTAGGGGATAAGGTTAAACTAGACTCTAATGTCTACGATGCAGACAATGAAAAAGGGGCCAAGGAAACAGTTGAAGTGACAATCAAGGGACTCTTTGATGGCCACAATAAGTCGGCAGTCACCTACTCACAAGAACTCTACGAAAATACTGCTATCACAGACATCCATACGGCTGCTAAACTTTATGGATACACAGAAGACACGGCCATTTATGGGGACGCAACCTTCTTTGTAACAGCAGACAAGAACTTGGATGATGTCATGAAAGAGTTGAATGGCATCAGTGGTATCAACTGGAAGAGCTATACACTGGTTAAGAGCTCATCTAACTACCCAGCTCTTGAGCAATCCATCACTGGCATGTACAAGATGGCCAACCTCCTCTTCTGGGGCAGCTTGAGCTTCTCAGTTCTTCTCCTTGCCCTCTTGCTCAGCCTTTGGATCAATGCCCGTCGCAAGGAAGTGGGTATTCTCCTCTCTATCGGTCTCAAGAAGGCAAGTATCTTGGGTCAATTCATCACTGAATCCATCTTGATTGCCATACCTGCTCTTGTTTCTGCTTACTTCTTAGCTACTTACACAGCGCGTGCAATCGGAAATACTGTTCTTGCCAATGTCACTTCAGGTGTTGCCAAGCAAGCCAGCAAGGCAGCTCAAGCCTCTAACCTTGGTGGTGGTGCAGAAGTAGATGGTTTTAGCAAGACCTTGTCGAGCCTAGATATTTCTATTCAGACATCAGACTTTATCATCGTCTTTGTCCTAGCCTTGGTTCTAGTGGTTCTCGTTATGGCGCTTGCTTCAAGCAATCTCCTCAGAAAACAACCCAAAGAGCTTCTGCTGGATAGCGAATAACAAACTTGCTACCTATTCTCCCCTAAATGGGGTATAATATAGGTAGCATTTTTATCTGTTTTGTCTTGGTAAATCCTCTGTTTATCAGGATGAAAGCAAGTTGCTTTACAAGAAATTTAAAGGAATGTGAAACGTTTTTCTATGAAAATTTTAATTGTAGAAGATGAAGAGATGATCCGTGAGGGGATCAGTGATTATTTGACGGATTGTGGTTATGAAACTATTGAGGCAGCGGACGGTCAGGAAGCACTGGAGCAATTTTCTAGCTATGAGGTAGCCCTGGTTTTACTGGATATCCAGATGCCCAAGCTCAACGGCCTAGAAGTCCTAGCTGAGATTCGTAAAACCAGTCAGGTTCCTGTATTGATGCTGACTGCCTTTCAGGATGAGGAATACAAGATGAGTGCCTTTGCCTCTCTGGCAGATGGCTATCTGGAAAAACCATTCTCCCTTTCTCTCTTAAAAGTGAGGGTAGATGCGATTTTCAAACGCTATTATGATACAGGACGAATCTTCTCCTATAAAGATGCCAGGGTGGATTTTGAGAGCTACAGTGCCAGCCTAGCAGGTGAGGAAGTAGCCATCAATGCTAAAGAGTTGGAAATTCTTGATTATTTGGTTAAAAATGAAGGAAGGGCCTTGACTCGTTCTCAGATAATCGATGCTGTCTGGAAGGTGACAGATGAGGTTCCTTTTGACCGTGTCATTGATGTCTATATCAAGGAATTGCGGAAAAAGCTGGACTTGGACTGCATCCTCACTGTGCGCAATGTTGGTTATAAATTGGAGCGAAAATGAAACGAACAGGTTTATTTAAAAAGATATTTATCTATACCTTCTCGATTTTTAGTGTTCTGGTAATTTGCCTTCATTTAGCCATTTATTTTCTCTTTCCTTCGACTTATCTGAGTCATCGTCAGGAAACCATTGGCCAGAAAGCGACAGCCATTGCCCAGTCCCTAGAAGGTAAGAATAGGCAGAGTATCGAGCAAGTGTTAGAGCTGTATTCCCAGACTAGTGATATCAAGGGGGCCGTCAAGGGAGAGATGACCGAGGACAAGTTGGAGGTCAAGGAAAGTCTTCCTCTGGACACAGACCGCCAGACAACCTCGCTTTTTATTGAGGAGCGGGAGGTGACAACGCAGGACGGTGGTACCATGATTCTCCAGTTTCTAGCGTCCATGGATTTGCAAAAGGAAGCAGAGCAGATTAGTCTACAATTTCTCCCTTATACTTTGCTGGCCTCCTTTCTGATTTCCCTCTTGGTAGCCTATATCTATGCTCGGACCATTGTTGCTCCGATATTGGAAATCAAGCGAGTGACCCGTCGGATGATGGATTTGGATGTCCAAGTGCGATTACGTGTGGATTCTAAGGATGAGATTGGTGATCTCAAGGAACAAATTAATAGCCTTTACCAGCATCTTTTGACTGTTATTGCGGACTTGCATGACAAGAATGAAGCTATTCTCCAGCTGGAGAAGATGAAGGTCGAATTTTTACGAGGTGCTTCTCATGAATTGAAAACACCTCTGGCTAGTTTGAAAATCCTGATTGAAAACATGAAAGAAAATGTCGGGCGTTATAAGGATAGAGACCACTATCTGGGAGTTGCCTTAGGAATTGTGGATGAGCTTAATCACCATGTTCTCCAGATACTTTCTCTCTCGTCTGTACAGGAATTACGAGATGATAGGGAACAAATTGACTTACACCAGATGACGCAAAGTCTGGTTAAGGATTATGTCTTGCTAGCTAAGGAAAGGGAACTCCAGATAGACAATAGTTTGACCCATCAGCAGGCTTATCTAAACCCATCAGTTATGAAGTTGATCCTATCTAATCTCATCAGCAATGCCATTAAGCACTCTGTTCCAGGTGGCTTAGTTCGAATTGGAGAAAGAGAAGGGGAGCTTTTTATCGAGAATAGCTGTAGCCCAGAAGAACAAGAAAAACTAGCCCAGTCTTTTTCTGACAATGCTAGTCGCAAGGCCAAAGGGTCTGGGATGGGGCTCTTTGTGGTCAAGAGTCTATTGGAACATGAAAAATTACCTTATCGTTTTGAGATGCAGGAGAATTGTTTGACCTTCTTCATAGCTTTTCCAAAAGTCGCCCAAGACTAGGGAGAGAAAGGGTTTACATAGATGAAGCTAGAAGAAATTCAATCGAAACTACGGGAAAAACTAGATTTTTTTGTCAAAAAGTGATAAAATGAACAATGTAAATGGGATGTCCCATAAAAATATACAGGAGGCCTGATAAAATGGCAATCGTTTCAGCAGAAAAATTTGTCCAAGCAGCTCGTGACAACGGTTATGCAGTTGGTGGATTTAACACAAACAACCTTGAGTGGACTCAAGCTATCTTGCGCGCAGCAGAAGCTAAAAAAGCTCCAGTTTTGATCCAAACTTCAATGGGTGCTGCTAAATACATGGGTGGTTACAAAGTTGCTCGCAACTTGATCGCTAACCTTGTTGAATCAATGGGTATCACTGTACCAGTAGCTATCCACCTTGACCACGGTCACTACGAAGATGCACTTGAGTGTATCGAAGTTGGTTACACTTCAATCATGTTTGACGGTTCACACCTTCCAGTTGAAGAAAACCTTAAATTGGCTAAAGAAGTTGTTGAAAAAGCACACGCTAAAGGTATCTCAGTAGAAGCTGAAGTTGGTACTATCGGTGGTGAAGAAGACGGAATCATCGGTAAAGGTGAATTGGCTCCAATCGAAGACGCTAAAGCAATGGTTGAAACTGGTATCGACTTCTTGGCAGCTGGTATCGGTAACATCCACGGTCCTTACCCAGCAAACTGGGAAGGTCTTGATCTTGATCACTTGCAAAAATTGACAGAAGCTCTTCCAGGATTCCCAATCGTATTGCACGGTGGATCAGGTATTCCTGATGAGCAAATCCAAGCAGCTATCAAACTTGGTGTTGCGAAAGTTAACGTTAACACTGAATGCCAAATCGCATTCGCTAACGCAACTCGTAAATTTGCTCGTGACTACGAAGCAAACGAAGCAGAATACGACAAGAAAAAACTCTTCGACCCACGTAAATTCTTGGCTGACGGTGTAAAAGCTATCCAAGCATCAGTTGAAGAACGTATCGACGTATTCGGTTCAGAAGGTAAAGCTTAATCTAGCTGAATAATACAGATGAAACCTGCCCATTGGGTGGGTTTTTTGTGTCTGAATATATAGCGAATATACTATAGAAGAACCAATCTTAAGTTGCTAAAAGGTTCTATTTTTTGTACAATAATGCTATGAAAAAACTAAAATGTAATCTTGGTTTTAGAGAAGCTTTTTTGTTTTTTTTTTAGTTTAAATAAATTTTAAAAATACTAATTAAAAAAATAATGAAATAATAGTAATTCAACATATGGTATAATAGAATGAAATCAAGGAATGGCAACCTATTCACCTTAAATCGAAATAATATAAAGATACGAGGAGATTATAAGATGAACAATTATATAAAATTAAATAAAGATAGATGGAATAATGTAAAAAATGACTATACTGAGCCATTGACACATGAAGAATTAGAAGAAGCTAGGAAACATCCAATTTCTGTTGCCTTAACTGTTGGGAAAAAAGTTCCAAAAGAATGGTTTGAAAAAGCAAACGGAAAAAAGATATTAGGTTTAGCTTGTGGTGGAGGACAACAGGGACCAGTTTTTGCTGTAAAAGGTTATGATGTAACCATAATGGATTTTTCTAAATCACAATTACAAAGAGATGAGATGGTTGCTAAAAGAGAAGGCTTAAAAATTAATACAGTTCAAGGTGATATGACAGAACCATTTCCATTTGAAAATGAAACTTTTGATATTATTTTTAATCCAGTTTCAAATGTATATATAGAGGATTTGGAAAATATGTATAAAGAAGCCTCTCGAGTATTGAAAAAGGGTGGATTGTTGATGGTCGGATTTATGAATCCTTGGATATACATGTATGATGCTGATATTGTATGGGACAAACCTGATGAGGAACTGCTTTTGAAGTTTTTATTACCTTTTAATTCAAAAGAGCTTGAAGAGGAAGGAAAGATAACCATAAATCCAGAATATGGATATGAATTTAGCCATACTTTAGAAACTCAGATTAGAGGACAACTTAAAAATGGTTTTGCTATGATTGATTTTTATGAATCATGTGACAAAAGACATCGATTATCACGTTATGGGAATGACTATGTAGCTACACTTAGCATTAAACTATGATCTTATGAAACATACTTCAAGAGCATGGCCCGTTTTATGTTCCGTAAGGGTTACAATCTAAATCTCAGTTTGTCGAAGTAAGATAATCAAAGAAAATTAGAGAGAGGAAGTAAAAGCGGTAAATTGCAGATACTTCCTTTTTTGTTGTCAGAAATTGAAAAACGGAAAGTAGAATTTTTGGAAGAACTAAAAAACATTGGCACAAAGAGAAAGATTGGAAAGACAACCGATGAGTTTATTGTATATTTCAATGAAAATGCAACTGAAACAATCCAAGATAGACTGACAAAAATAATACTGAAGGAGCTTAGGAGAAAATTGGATGAAAAGATGATTTTGAATTAAAAATAGTATTTTAAGAGAGAAATCTCTCATTTCATAAACTTTAGGCAAACGCTTGCATTCTAGTTTTTATTGGATTATAATAGGTTGGTATAAAGCTTTTTGTAGTAATAACATGTAGAAGGTGTAGAAAGTAAGGATTTAGAATGTTTGTAGTCAAAAACACAATGTTGCTATTCCTTACGATAGGGAGATAGATATGGCAATGATAGAAGTGGAACATCTTCAGAAAAATTTTGTGAAGACAGTTAAGGAACCGGGCTTGAAGGGGGCTTTACGTTCCTTTATTCATCCTGAAAAGCAGACCTTTGAAGCGGTCAAGGATTTGACTTTTGAAGTTCCAAAAGGGCAGATTTTAGGATTTATCGGGGCCAATGGTGCAGGGAAGTCGACAACCATTAAAATGCTGACAGGGATTTTAAAACCGACATCTGGTTTTTGTCGGATTAACGGCAAGATTCCGCAGGACAATCGCCAAGATTATGTCAAGGATATTGGTGTTGTCTTTGGACAAAGAACCCAGCTATGGTGGGATTTGGCGCTGCAAGAAACCTACACGGTTTTGAAAGAGATTTACGATGTGCCAGACTCGCTCTTTCATAAGCGCATGGATTTTTTGAATGAAGTCTTGGATTTGAAGGACTTTATCAAGGATCCCGTACGAACTCTTTCATTGGGACAGCGCATGCGGGCGGATATTGCGGCTTCCTTGCTTCACAATCCCAAGGTACTCTTTTTAGATGAGCCGACCATTGGTCTGGATGTTTCGGTCAAGGATAACATTCGTCGCGCCATTACCCAGATCAATCAGGAGGAAGAGACAACTATTCTTTTGACAACTCACGACCTGAGCGATATTGAGCAACTTTGTGATCGTATTTTTATGATTGACAAGGGGCAAGAGATTTTTGATGGAACGGTTAGCCAGCTCAAGGAAACCTTTGGCAAGATGAAGACGCTCTCCTTTGAACTGCTACCAGGTCAAAGTCATCTAGTTTCTCACTATGAAGGCTTTTCGGATATGACAATTGATAGACAAGGAAATAGTCTCAACATTGAATTCGATAGTTCTCGTTACCAGTCAGCTGATATTATTAAGCAAACCCTGTCTGATTTTGAAATCCGCGATTTGAAGATGGTGGATACGGATATTGAGGATATTATCCGTCGCTTCTACCGAAAGGAGCTCTAAGATGGTCAAATTGTGGAGACGTTATAAACCCTTTATCAATGCAGGTGTTCAGGAATTGATCACCTATCGAGTCAACTTTATTCTCTATCGAATCGGCGATGTCATGGGTGCTTTTGTGGCCTTTTATCTCTGGAAGGCTGTCTTTGATTCCTCGCAAGAGTCTTTGATTCAGGGCTTTAGTATGGCAGATCTCACCCTCTACATCATTATGAGTTTTGTGACCAATCTTCTGACTAGGTCAGATTCGTCCTTTATGATTGGGGAGGAGGTCAAGGATGGCTCTATTATCATGCGCTTGTTGAGACCAGTGCATTTTGCGGCCTCTTACCTTTTCACCGAACTTGGCTCTAAGTGGTTGATTTTTATCTCTGTTGGCCTGCCATTTTTAAGTGTTATTGTTTTGATGAAAATCTTATCTGGGCAAGGGATTGTAGAAGTGCTGGGATTAACTGCCCTTTATCTCTTTAGCCTAATGCTAGCTTATCTGATTAACTTTTTCTTTAATATCTGTTTTGGTTTTTCAGCCTTTGTGTTTAAAAATCTTTGGGGTTCCAATCTACTCAAGACTTCCATAGTGGCTTTTATGTCTGGAAGTTTGATTCCCTTGGCTTTCTTTCCAAAGGTTGTTTCAGATATTCTGTCCTTCCTGCCTTTTTCATCCTTGATTTACACTCCGGTCATGATTATCGTTGGGAAATACGATACCAATCAGATGCTTCAAGCACTCGCTTTGCAGTTTTTCTGGCTCTTAGTGATGGTGGGCTTGTCTCAGTTGATTTGGAAACGAGTCCAGTCCTTTATCACCATTCAAGGAGGTTAGTATGAAAAAATATCAACGCATGCATCTGATTTTTATCAGACAGTACATCAAACAAATCATGGAATACAAGGTGGATTTTGTGGTTGGTGTCTTGGGAGTCTTTCTGACTCAAGGCCTGAACCTCTTATTTCTCAATGTCATCTTTCAACATATTCCATCCCTAGAAGGTTGGACCTTCCAAGAGATTGCCTTTATCTATGGATTTTCCTTAATTCCCAAGGGCTTAGATCATCTCTTTTTTGACAATCTATGGGCTCTGGGACAGCGTTTGGTGCGAAAAGGAGAATTTGATAAGTACCTGACGCGTCCTATCAATCCCCTCTTCCACATCCTAGTCGAGACCTTTCAGATTGATGCCTTGGGCGAACTATTGGTCGGTGGAATTTTACTAGCGACAACGGTGGCTAGCATTGCCTGGACTCTTCCAAAATTCTTGCTTTTCCTAGTCTGCATTCCTTTTGCGACCTTGATTTATACTTCCTTGAAAATTGCGACAGCCAGCATCGCTTTTTGGACCAAGCAGTCAGGGGCTATGATTTACATTTTTTATATGTTTAATGATTTTGCCAAGTACCCGATTTCCATTTACAATTCAGCTCTTCGTTGGTTGATTAGCTTTATCGTGCCTTTTGCCTTTACGGCTTACTATCCTGCCAGCTATTTCTTGCAGGACAAGGATGTAATCTTTAACATCGGAGGTTTGATGTTGATTTCCCTGATCTTCTTTGTCATTTCCCTGAAACTTTGGGATAGGGGCTTAGATGCCTACGAAAGTGCGGGTTCGTAAATAATAGAATATCAAAGCCTTGTCTCAGGACAGGCTTTTTCTAATAGAGATAAAAATTCTCTGACATTTATTCTCAGAGTGCTATATTGTAAGCGTAATCACCGATTTGGCTTATACTCTTCGAAAGTCTCTTCAAACCACGTCAGCTTCCATCTGCAACCTCAAAACAGTGTTTTGAGCTGACTTCGTCAGTTCTATCTACAACCTAAAAGCAGTTGCTTTTAGCAACCTGCGACTAGTTTCCTAGTTTGTTCTTTGATTTTCGTTGAGTATTAGTTGCTAGAGCAAGACGCTCGTAAAGCCTAGGTCACAGGTGAACATATGACTGAGGTTTTGAAAAAAATTTTGATATGTAGAAAATAACCGTTAAGTCTAGTTCTTATCGGTTATTTACTTTGTTTAATAGTATTGTTATTGCATCAATCATGTCTGTTTTTGTGATTCTAGTAGTGGTTCAACTTGATTGCTACTATTTTTGATGGTGTGAGTGTGCTTATAATGTATCCCCGTTAAGTACGAAACTTTTTATTATTTTTAACATATGTTAAAAATAAAATTAATAGACCTTAATTTTTCTTGACTTAAATTTTTTAAATGATATACTATTTTTATGGAGAGTTAACAATTATATATAAATGTACTACTCTATTTCCTAGATAATACTTAGTAAAACTTTTTATAACAAAGGCTAGCAAAGTTAAAGTTTTCTATCTATTGGAAGTTAAATAAATATGTAAGGAATTAAAATGAAAAAAAGTACAGTATTGTCACTAACTACAGCTGCAGTTATTTTAGCAGCATATGTCCCTAATGAGGTAGTTTTAGCAGATACATCTAGCTCTGAAGATGCTTTAACTATCTCTGATAAAGAAAAAGTAGTAGATAAACAAAAAGAAAACAAAGAAAAACTTGAAGATATTCATAATACTATAGAAACTTCAAAGGATACTGAAGAGAAGAAAACAACGGTTATTGAGGAAAAAGAAGTTGTTAGTAAAGAATCTGTGATAGATAACAAAACTAGCAATGAAGAAGGAAAAATCAAAGAAGATTCCAATCAATCCAAAGAAGATAAAGTGGACTCGTCTGCAAGTAAAGACCCAGAAAGTCCCAAAAAAGAGGATAAACTTGTCTATATTGCTGAATTTAAAGATAAAGAATCTGGAGAAAAAGCAATCAAGGAATTATCCAATCTTAAGGATACAAAAGTTTTATATACTTATGATAGAATTTTTAATGGTGTTGCAATAGAAACAACTCCAGATAATCTGGACAAAATTAAACTAATAGAAGGTATTTCATCGGTTGAACGATCACAAAAAGTCCAACCAATGATGAATCATGCCAGAAAGGAAATTGGAGTTGAAGAGGCTATAGATTACCTAAAATCTATCAATGCTCCATTTGGGAAAAACTTTGATGGTCGGGGTATGGTCATTTCAAACATCGATACTGGGACAGATTATAGGCATAAGGCTATGAGAATCGATGATGATGCCAAAGACTCAATGAGATTCAAAAAAGAAGACTTAAAAGGTACTGATAAAAATTTCTGGTTGAGTGATAAAATCCCTCATGCTTTCAATTATTATAATGGTGGTAAAATCACTGTAGAAAAAGCTGATGATGGAAGCGATTATTTTGATCCACATGGAATGCATATTGCAGGGATTCTTGCGGGAAATGATACTGAAAAAGATATTAAAAACTTTAACGGAATAGATGGAATTGCTCCTAATGCACAGATCTTCTCTTATAAAATGTACTCTGACGCAGGATCTGGCTTCGCAGGAGATGAAACAATGTTTCATGCTATTGAAGATTCGATCAAACACAATGTCGATGTTGTTTCGGTATCATCAGGCTTTACAGGAACAGGTCTTGTAGGTGAGAAATATTGGGAAGCTATTAGAGCGTTAAGAAAAGCAGGCATTCCAATGGTTGTAGCTACGGGTAACTATGCGACTTCTGCTTCAAGTTCTTCATGGGATTTAGTGGCAAATAATAATCTGAAAATGACAGATACTGGAAATGTAACGCGAACTGCAGCACATGAAGATGCGATAGCGGTCGCTTCTGCTAAAAATCAGACAGTTGAGTTTGATAAAGTCAACATAGGTGGAGAAAATTTTAAATACAGAAATATAGGGGCCTTTTTCGATAAGAATAAAATCACAACAAATGAAGACGGTTCAAAAGCTCCTAGTAAATTAAACTTTGTATATATAGGCAAAGGTCAAGACAAAGATTTGATAGGATTGGATCTTAAGGGCAAAATTGCAGTAATGGATCGAATTTATACCAAGGATTTAAAAGATGCTTTTAAAAGAGCAACGGATAAGGGCGCACGCGCCATTATGGTTGTAAATACTGTCAATTACTACAATAGAGATAATTGGACAGAGCTTCCAGCCATGGGATATGAAGCGGATGAAGGGACTAAAAGTCAAGTATTTTCAATTTCAGGAGATGATGGTGTAAAGCTATGGAACATGATTAATCCTGATAAAAAAACTGAGGTTAAAAGAAATAGTAAGGAAGATTTCAAAGATAAATTGGAGCAATACTATCCAATTGATATGGCCAGCTATAATTCTAATAAACCGAATGTAGGTGACGAAAAAGAGATTGACTTTAAGTTTGCACCTGATACAGACAAAGAATTGTATAAAGAAGATGTCATAGTTCCAGCAGGATCTACATCTTGGGGACCGAGAACAGATTTGCTTTTAAAACCTGATGTCTCAGCACCAGGTAAAAATATTAAATCCACTCTCAATGTCATTAATGGGAAATCAACTTATGGTTATATGTCAGGGACTAGTATGGCAACTCCAATCGTGGCAGCTTCTACTGTTTTGATTAGACCAAAGTTAAAGGAAATGCTTGAAAGACCTGCTTTGAAAAATCTTAAGGGAGATGACAAAATAGACCTTACAAGTCTTACAAAAATAGCCCTACAAAATACTGCACGGCCTATGATGGATGCAACGTCTTGGAAAGAAAAAAGTCAATACTTTGCATCACCTAGACAACAGGGAGCAGGGCTAATTAATGTTGCCAATGCTTTGAGAAATGAAGTTGTAGCGACTTTCAAAAACACAGATTCTAAAGGTTTGGTAAACTCTTATGGTTCTATTTCTCTTAAAGAAATAAAAGGAGATAAAAAATACTTTACAATTAAGCTTCACAATACATCAAACAGACCTTTAACCTTTAAAGCTTCAGCATCAGCGGTAACTACAGATGCTCTAACTGATAGACTAAAACTGGATGAAACATACAAAGATGAAAAATCTCCAGATGGGAAGCAAATTGTTCCAGAAATTCACCCAGAGAAAGTAAAAGATGCAAATATTACATTTGAGCATGACACTTTCACTATAGGCCCAAATTCTAGCTTTGATTTAAATGCGGTTATAAACGTTGGGGAGGCTAAAAATAAAAATAAATTTGTAGAATCATTTATTCATTTTGAGTCTGTGGAAGAAATGGAAGCTCTAAACTCCAACGGGAAGAAAACAAATTTCCAACCTTCTTTATCGATGCCTCTAATGGGATTTGCTGGGAATTGGAACCACGAACCAATCCTTGATAAATGGGCCTGGGAAGAAGGTTCAAAATCAAAAACAATGGAAGGTTATGATGATGATGGTAAACCAAAAATTCCAGGAACCTTAAATAAGGGAATTGGTGGAGAACATGGTATAGATAAATTTAATCCAGCAGGAGTTATACAAAATAGAAAAGATAAAAATACAACATCCCTAGATCAAAATCCAGAATTATTTGCTTTCAATAACGAAGGGATCAACGCACCATCATCAAGTGGTTCTAATATTGCTAAAATTTATCCTTTAGATTCAAATGGAAATCCTCAAGATGCTCAACTTGAGAGAGGATTAACACCTTCTCCACTTGTATTAAGAAGTGCAGAAGAAGGAATGATTTCAATAGTAAATACAAATAAAGAGGGAGAAAATCAAAGAGACTTAAAAGTCATTTCGAGAGAACACTTTATTAAAGGAATTTTAAACTCTAAAAGAAATGATGCAAAGGGAATCAAATCTTCTAAACTAAAGGTTTGGGGTGACTTGAAGTGGGATGGACTCATCTATAACCCTAGAGGTAGAGAAGAAAATGCACCAGAAAGCAAGGATAACCAAGATCCTGCTACTAAGATAAGAGGACAATTTGAACCGATTGCAGAAGGTCAATATTTCTATAAATTTAAATATAGATTAACTAAAGATTACCCATGGCAGGTTTCCTATATTCCTGTAAAAATTGATAACACAGCCCCTAAGATTGTTTCGGTTGATTTTTCAAATCCTGAAAAAATTAAGCTGATTACAAAGGATACTTATCACAAGGTAAAAGATCAATACAAGAATGAAACTCTATTTGCGAGAGATCAAAAAGAACATCCTGAAAAATTTGACGAGATTGCAAACGAAGTTTGGTATGCAGGCGCCGCTCTGGTTAATGAAGATGGAGAGGTTGAGAAAAATCTTGAAGTAACTTACGCAGGTGAGGGTCAAGGAAGAAATAGGAAACTTGACAAAGACGGAAATACCATTTATGAAATTAAGGGTGCAGGAGATTTAAGAGGAAAAATCATTGAAGTCATTGCACTAGATGGCTCTAGCAATTTCACAAAGATTCATAGAATTAAATTTGCTGATCATGCTGATGAAAAGGGGATGATTTCCTATTATCTAGTAGATCCTGATCAAGATTCATCTAAATACCAAAAGCTTGGAGAAATTCCTGAATCTAAATTTAAGAATTTAAAAAGTGTTAAAGATGATAGCCTAAACAAAGAGACAACTGAAGTAGAACATCATCAAGAAAATGAAGAATATATCGAAGAAAAATCTAGCTTGACTATTCATAAAACGATTTCAACAATTAGAGAGTTTGAAAGTAAAGACTTGAAAAAACTCATTAAAAAGAAATTTAGAGAAGTTGATGACTTTACAAGTGAAACTGGTAAGAGGACAGAAGAATACGATTATAAATACGATGATAAGGGAAATATCATTGCTTATGACGATGGTAGCGCCTTAGAATATGAAACTGAAAAACTTGACGAAATCAAATCAAAAATTTATGGTGTTCTAAGCCCGTCTAAAGATGGACACTTTGAAATTCTTGGAAAGATAAGTAATGTTTCTAAAAATGCCAAGGTATATTATGGTAATAAATATAAATCGATAGAAATCAAAACGACCAAGTATGATTCCCACTCAAAAACGATGACATTTGATTTATACGCTAATATTAATGATATTGTGGATGGATTAGCTTTTTCAGGAGATATGAGATTCTTTGTTAAAGATGATGATCAGATAAAAGCTGAAACTAAAATTAGAATGCCTGAAAAAAATAAGGAAACTAAAACAGAATATCCCTATGCATCAAGTTATGGGAATGTAATAGAATTAGGAGAAGGAGATCTTTCAAAAAACAAACCAAACAATTTAACGGACATGGAATCTGGTAAAATCTATTCTGATTCAGAAAAACAACAATATCTGTTAAAAGATAACATTATTCTAAGAAAAGGCTATGCACTAAAAGTGACTACCTATAATCCTGGAAAAACGGATATGTTAGAAGGAAATGGAGTCTATAACAAGGAAGATATAGCAAAAATCCAACAGACCAATCCTAATCTAAGAGTCCTTTCAGAAAAAATAATTTATGCTGATAGTAGAAATGTTGAAGATGGAAGAAGTACTCAATCCGTATTAATGTCGGCTTTAGACGGCTTTAACATTGTAAAATATCAAGTGTTTACCTTTAAAATGAACGATAAAGGGGAAGCAATCGATAAAGATGGAAATCTTGTAACAGATCCTTCTAAACTGGTATTATTTGGTAAGGATGGTAAAGAGTACACTGGAGAGGATAAGTCCAATGTAGAAGCTATAAAAGAAGATGGCTCTACGTTATTTATTGATGCAAAACCAGTAAACCTTTCAATGGACAAGAACTACTTTAATCCATCTAAATCTAATAAAATTTATGTACGAAATCCAGAATTCTATTTAAGAGGTAAGATTTCTGATAAGGGTGGTTTTAACTGGGAGTTGAGAGTTAATGAATCGGTTGTAGATAATTATTTAATCTACGGAGATTTACACATTGATAACACTAGAGATTTTAACATTAAGCTTAATGTTAAAGACGGTGACATCATGGACTGGGGAATGAAAGACTATAAAGCAAACGGATTCCCAGATAAGGTAACAGATATGGATGGAAATGTTTATCTTCAAACTGGCTATAGCGATTTGAATGCGAAAGCGGTTGGAGTACACTATCAATTTTTATATGATAATGTTAAACCAGAAGTAAACATTGATCCTAAGGGAAATACTAGTATTGAATATGCTGACGGAAAATCTGTAGTCTTTAATATCAATGATAAAAGAAATAATGGATTCGATGGTGAGATTCAAGAAAAACATATTTATGTAAATGGAAAAGAATACAAATCATTTGATGATATTAAACAACTAACAGATAAGACACTAAATATTAAGATTGTTGTAAAAGATTTTGCAAGAAATACGACCGTAAAAGAATTCATTTTAAACAAAGATACGGGAGAGGTGAGCGAATTAAAACCTCATACGGTGACTGTGACCATTCAAAATGGAGAAGAAATGAGTTCAACGATAGTGTCGGAAGAAGATTTCATTTTACCTGTCTATGAGGGTGAATTAGAAAAAGGCTATCAATTTGATGGCTGGGAAATTTCTGGTGTCGAAGGGAAAAAAGATGCTGGTTATGTTATTAATGTGTCAAAAGATACCCTTATAAAACCTGTATTCAAGAAAATAGAGGAGAAAAAGGAGGAGGAAAATAAACCTACTTTTGATGTATCCAAAAAGAAAGATAAGGTGCAAGCAAATCATAATCAATTAGATGAAAGTCACAGAAAAGAGGATTTACAAAGAGAAAATCATTCACACAAATCTGATTCAACTAAAGATGTCAAAACTACAGTTCCTGTACAAGTAAATTATAGTCAATTAGATGAAAGTCAAAGATCTGATTCAACTAAGGATGTTACAGCTACAGTTCCTGATAAAAATGATAAAAACTTTGAAAATAAGAAGGAAGTTTATCTTAATGAACCAGAGAATATAGCTAATAAACATACCAATATTGATAGTAAATCGGATACTAACAATTCTGATAGATTGCCAAAAACCGGAACAGTTAGAGAAGGTTTTACACCATTCATTGCTGGAATAATGTTTACCGTAGGTGCATTTCTTGGATTGAAGAAAAAAGATCAAGATTAAGACCAAAGCTATAGATGAAAAAAATGCTTTATGTACTGAGATGGTGTGATGATGAAACAGTTTTGTGAAAATAGCTATTTAATACTTAATTCTTAAGTTTACATTGATAATTATACTCTTTTAGAATGTATTAATGTACTTTATTTAGATAACAAAAAATCTTCTTATTACAGATAGGAAGATTTTTTGGACTCTACCAATTTCATAAAATACTGTATCGAACTATAGAATAAAAATACTGTTGTAATCGGCAAAGTGAAGGAACTCATTCTACTGGGTTTCTTTTTTTCTTAATTATTGAACCACTTAGACCGATATAGAGACCAGATAGGCAAAAGAACTTGTTCTTGAAACTGACCTCTGCTATAATGATTGGTGTAAGGGACGTGAGGCGTCGATATCAGATGGTTCAAGTTTCTAAAAAGAAATTGGAGATAAAGAAATGAAAAAATTATTGGGGATTGTATTTTTAATAGCAGCAGCGACAGTAGTGTATTTTGGTTCTGTTGGCTGGCCAAGTTTGGATGTCAATCTCTGGGCCCTGATTCCGGTAGGCTTGTTCCTCTTTTTCACTCTAGAGAATCTTTTGAAAAAGGACTATAAGGCTAGTATCATGTGTTTAATTATTGCCTTCATCATCGCAAATGCAATTTTGGATCTGTTGCCAATTTCAAGTGGCTTGGTGATTGGAGCAGGTGTGCTAGCTTGTGTAGGTATTGGTTACCTCTTTCCGGATAAAGAGAGTAAATGAGATACTGTAATACTCAATGAAGATCCAAGAGCAAACTAGGAAGCTAGCCACAGGCTGCTCAAAACGCTGTTTTGAGGTTGCAGATAAGACTGACGAATCAGTCACATATATACGACAAGGCGATGCTGACGTGGTTCGAAGAGATTTTCTAAGAGTATAAATGATGAAAGAATCCTATTATTGTTGTTATCAGAACCTTAGAAATAAATGACTATAGTGCTAACTGGATAGTGGTAAAAGTATTAAAACGACGCCAGAGATAACCGTTTTTAAAATAAGAAAAACTCATATTATTGGATGTTCGAAAATATTGATATGATAGGTTTAGTCATGAAAATACTACTAAAATAGAGTTTTTACTCAGCTGTTATACTGTTTTTGAAAAGGTTTTATGAGTTAGGTGTTAGAACTATCAACATAGTCTCAATGCCTTTTCTTTTTGATAGTTTTAGTGACTGATAGGTATTTTATGCCTTAGTTTGAAAATTATAGTAGCTTGAAATAAAATGTGAATAAATCGATTTGGAGATTCAGATTTGTAAGAATCAAGATATAGCTGTTTAGTTTGTCCAATGTAATTTTTATTTTGTAAAAATTCTCTAATTTTTATAAAAAACAATCAAAAATATTGTTTTTATTTGTATAAGGTTGACAAATTTTTTATTGTTTATAAAATTGTATTATAAGATAATTATAATAAAGAGCTTGCTTTTAGAAAAAATGAAAGCGGTTACTGATAAGGAGGGTTACATGCAAAAAGGTAATTGGAACAAAAAGAGCGTTTATAGTATTCGAAAATTTTCAGTTGGTGCTTGCTCAGTACTCATAGGAAGCTGTATGATGTTATTAGGATCAAGCCTTAGTCTAGCTTCTTCTGCTTATGCGAATGAAAATACTAATGAACTGATTTCAATAAGTAAGCAGAATGATGATTCTGAAAATCAAGGAGAGAGCGGACAGACATCTGAAGTGATAGCTTCAGAAAAAGCAAGTGAACAAATGGATAATGTATCTCTTAAGGATAATGCAGATATTGTAGGTGTTTCTGATCCAGCTCATGCAGATCAGTCCCCAACTACAGTTGCTGATAATACAGAGTTTCCTTTAGAAGAAGGTAAGACTGAAGTGAAAAGTAGGATAGAAGAAACGAAGGTATCTGAGGAAAGAAATAAATCTGAGGAAAAACACAAATCTGAAGAAACAAATAAAGGAGAATCACAAGATCCTTCTGTTTTAAAAGATAAGAAGGAATTCAAATCTGCTACAAATGAAGTTGTTGATAAGTTAATTGAAGATAGAAACATTTCTTTCAATCAAAATTGGCACTTTAAACTAAATGCCAATGCTAAAGAAGCTGTTAAACCAGATACAGATATATCTTCTTGGAAAAAAATGGATCTTCCTCATGATTGGAGTATTCATTTTGATTTTGATCATGATTCACCATCTCAAAATGAAGGAGGACAACTGAATGGTGGAGATGGATGGTATCGTAAAACCTTTAAGTTAGACGAAAAAGATTTAAATAAAGATGTCCGTGTGACCTTTGATGGAGTTTACATGGATTCTCAAGTATTTGTTAATGGTCAATTAGTTGGTCACTATCCAAATGGTTACAATCAATTTTCATATGACATTACCAATTATCTTTATAAGGATGGAAGAGAAAATGTTATTTCTGTTCATGCAGTAAACAAACAGCCAAGTAGTCGTTGGTATTCAGGAAGTGGTATCTATCGTGATGTGAACTTACAAGTGACAGATAAGGTTCATATTGAGAAAAATGGTACAACTATCTTAACCCCAAAACTTGAACACCAACAAAATGGCAAGGTTGAAACTCATGTGAGCAGTAAAATCGTTAATACAGATGATAAGGATCATGAGCTCGTAGCAGAGTATCAAATTTTTGAACGGGGTGGTCAGGCAGTTACAGAACTTGTTCGAACTGAGAGTAAGATTCTAAAAGCTAGAGAAACAATTCATTTGGAATCAGCATTAGAGGTTGAAAAACCTAAATTGTGGACAGTGTCGTCTGATAAACCTGCTTTATATGAGATGGTGACTCGTGTTTACAAAGATGGTCAGCTTGTAGATGCTAAGAAAGATTTATTTGGTTATCGTTACTATAACTGGACTCCAGACCAAGGATTCTCTTTGAACGGTGAACACATCAAGTTCCACGGTGTTTCCTTGCACCACGATCATGGAGCATTGGGTGCGGAGGAAAACTACAAGGCTGAATATCGCCGTCTGAAACAGATGAAGGATATGGGAGTGAATTCGATTCGTACAACCCACAATCCAGCAAGTCCTCAAACATTACAGATTGCAGCTGAACTTGGTTTATTGGTTCAGGAAGAAGCTTTTGACACTTGGTATGGAGGTAAGAAACCATACGATTATGGTCGTTTCTTTGAAAAAGATGCAACCCACCCTGAAGCTAAAAAAGGGGAAAAATGGTCAGATTATGATCTACGTACCATGGTAGAAAGAGACAAAAATAACCCAGCTGTCTTTATGTGGTCTATTGGAAATGAGATTGGAGAAGCTAATGGCGATCCCCATTCTCTAGCTACTGTTAAACGTTTGGTTAAAGTAATCAAGGATGTTGATAATACTCGTTATGTGACTATGGGAGCTGATAAGTTCCGTTTTGGTAATGGTAGCGGTGGGCATGAGAAAATTGCTGATGAACTGGATGCAGTTGGATTTAACTACTCCGAAGATAACTACAAAGTTCTTAGAGCTAAGCATCCAAAGTGGTTGATTTATGGTTCAGAGACATCTTCAGCTACTCGTACTCGTGGAAGTTATTATCGTCCAGAGCGTGAATTGGTACACAGTAATCAAGACGATCGTAACTATGAGCAGTCTGATTATGGAAATGATCGTGTTGGTTGGGGTAAAACAGCAACAGCTTCATGGACTTTTGACCGTGACAATGCTGGCTATGCTGGACAGTTTATCTGGACTGGTACTGACTATATTGGTGAGCCTACGCCATGGCACAACCAAAATCATACACCAGTCAAAAGTTCTTATTTTGGTATTGTAGATACTGCTGGTATTCCAAAAAATGATTTCTATCTTTACCAGAGTCAATGGGTATCTGCTCAGAAAAAACCGATGGTTCACCTACTTCCTCACTGGAACTGGGAGGACCCAACTCTAAAAGATAATGTAGCTGATGCAGATGGTAAAATTCCAGTTCGTGCCTACTCTAACGCTGCAAGTGTGGAGCTATTGTTGAACGGTGAATCACTGGGACAGAAGACCTTCACTAAAAAACAAACCAGTGATGGACGCACTTATCAAGAAGGTGCAAATGCTAATGAATTGTATCTTGAATGGAAAGTTGCTTATAAACCAGGTACCTTGGAAGCAATAGCTCGTGATGAATCTGGCAAGGAAATTGCTCGAGACAAGATCACAACTGCTGGCAAACCAGCAGCTGTTCGTCTCATCAAAGAAGAACAGGCAATCGCAGCAGATGGAAAAGACTTGACTTACATCTACTACGAAATCGTTGACAGTCAAGGGAATGTAGTCCCAACTGCCAATAATCTGGTTCGTTTCCAATTGCATGGACAAGGTCAACTTGTCGGTGTCGATAATGGAGAACAAGCCAGCCGTGAACGCTATAAAGCACAAGCAGATGGTTCATGGATTCGCAGAGCCTTTAACGGTAAAGGTGTTGCCATTGTGAAATCAACTGAGCAAGCAGGTAAATTCACGCTAACAGCTCATTCAGATCTCTTGAAATCTGGCCAAGTAACTGTCTTTACTGGTAAAAAAGAAGACCAAGAAAAGACTCTTCTCGGAACAGAAGTACCAAAAGTACGTACAGTCATTGCCCAAATTCCAAAAATGCCGAAAACAGTAGGTTTTATCTACAGTGATGGCAGTCGTGAAAAACGTCCAGTAACTTGGTCTTCAGTTGATGTGAATCAAGCAGGAGTTGTGACTGTCAAAGGTATGGCAGATGGACGTGAAGTCGAAACTCGAGTTGAAGTTCTAGCAATTGCAAAAGAACTTCCTACTGTAAAACGTGTTGCACCTGGATCAGACTTGAGTGCTGTTGATAAATACGTTTCTATTGCCATTACAGATGGAAGCCTACAAGAATACGAAGTAGATAAGTGGGAGATTGCGGAAGCAGATAAAGCCAAACTTTCAGTAGCTGGATCACGTATTCCAATGACTGGCCAACTGGGTGGTGAGACTATTCACGCTACCCTTGTAGTAGAAGATGGCGATGTAGATGCTCCTGTGGTCCCAACTGTTACTGTTGGTGGCGAAGCTGTCACTGGTCTTACTAGCAAAAATCCAATGCAATACCGAACTCTTGCTTACGGTGCATCCTTGCCAGAAGTCGTAGCAAGTGCTGAAAATGCTGATGTTACAGTCCTTCAAGCCAGTACAGCAAACGGTATGCGCGCAAGCATCTTTGTTCAGCCAAAAGATGGTGGCCCTCTTCAAACCTATGCGATTCAATTCCTAGAAGAAGCACCAAAAATTGACCATTTGAGCTTGCAAGTGGAGCAAGCTGACGGCCTTAAAGAAGATCAAACAGTGAAATTGTCTGTTCTTGTTCACTATCAGGACGGAACACAAGCAGTTTTACCAGCTGATAAGGTGACCTTCTCTACAAGTGGTGAAGGGGAAGTTGCAGTCCGTAAGGGAATGCTTGAACTTCATAGATCAGGAGTAGTCGCTCTGAAAGCTGTATATGAGGGTGCTGAAGGTCAGGTTAATTTCACTATTCAAGCCAATACTGAGAAGAAGATTGCGCAATCCATCCGTCCAATAAATGTAGTGACAGACTTGCATCAAGAACCTACTCTTCCGTCAACAGTAACGGTTGAGTATGACAAAGGTTTCCCTAAAGCTCACAAAGTAACTTGGCAAGCTATTCCGAAAGAAAAACTAGACCACTATCAAAGCTTTGAAGTGTTAGGTAAAGTTGAAGGCCTTGACTTGGAAGCGCGTGCTAAAGTATCTGTAGAAGGCATCGTTTCAGTTGAAGAAGTCAGTGTGACAACTCCAATCGCAGAAGCACCACAATTACCAGAAAGCGTTCGTACATATGATTCAAATGGTCACGTTTCATCAGCTAAGGTTGCATGGGATGCGGTTCGTCCAGATCAATATGCTAAGGAAGGTGTCTTTACAGTTAATGGTCGCCTAGAAGGCACTCAATTAACTACTAAACTCCATGTTCGTGTGTCTGCTCAAACAGAGCAAGGAGCAAATATTTCTGACCAATGGACAGGTTCAGAATTGCCACTTGCCTTTGCTTCAGACTCGAATCCAACCGACCCTGTTTCAAATGTCAACGATAAATTGATTTCCTTTAATGACCGACCAGCCAACCGTTGGACAAACTGGAATCGTAGTAATCCAGAAGCTTCAGTTGGTGTTCTGTTTGGAGATTCAGGTATCTTGAGCAAACGTTCCGTTGATAATCTAAGTGTCGGATTCCACGAAGACCATGGAGTTGGCGCACCGAAGTCTTATGTGATTGAGTATTATGTTGGTAAAACGGTTCCAACAGCTCCTAAAAATCCTAGCTTTGTAAGCGGTGAAAATCATGTCTTTAATGATCCTGCTAACTGGAAACCAGTGACTAATCTAAAGGCACCAGCTCAGCTCAAGGCTGGAGAAATGAATCATTTTAGTTTTGATAAGGTTGAAACCCATGCTGTTCGTATTCGCATGGTTAAAGCAGATAACAAGCGTGGAACGTCTATCACAGAAGTACAGATTTTTGCCAAACAAGTTGCGCCAGCCAAACAAGGACAAACAAGAATCCAAGTTGGCGGCAAAGACTTAGCAAACTTCAATCCTGATTTGGCAGACTACTATCTTGAGTCTGGAGATGGAAAAGTTCCTGCAGTAACAGCAAGTGTTAGCGACAATGGTCTTGCTACAGTCGTTCCAAGTGTTCGTGAAGGTGAGGCGGTTCGTGTCATCGCGAAAGCTGAAAATGGCGACATTCTAGGAGAATACCGTCTGCACTTTACAAGCAATAAAGACCTACTTTCTCGTAAGCCAGTTGCTGCGGTTAAACAAGCTCGCTTGGTACAAGTGGGTCAAGCACTCGAATTGCCGACTAAGGTTCCGATTTACTTCACAGGTAAAGACGGCTACGAAATAAAAGATCTAGCAGTTGAATGGGAAGAAGTTCCAGCAGAAAATCTGACAAAAGCAGGTCAATTTACTGTTCGAGGTCGTGTCCTTGGTAGCGATCTTACTACTGAGTTCTCTGTACGAGTGACAGATAAACTTGGGGAGGTTCTCTCAGAGAATCCTGATTATGATGAAAATGGGAATCAGGCCTTTGCTTCAGCAACCAACGATATTGACGACAGTTCTCATGACCGTGTAGACTATATCAATGATGGGGATCATTCAGAAAATCGTCGTTGGACAAACTGGTCTGCAAGACCGTCCACTAATCCAGAAGTATCAACAGGGGTTATTTTCCGTGAAAATGGTAAGATTGTAGAGCGGACTGTTGCACAAGCCAAACTCCAGTTCTTTGCAGATAGTGGTACAGATGCACCATCTAAACTCGTTTTGGAACGCTATATTGGTCCAGACTTTGAAGTGCCAACTTATTATTCAAACTACCAAGCTTACGAAACAGATCATCCATTTAATAATCCAGAAAATTGGATTGCTGTTCCGTATCACGCGAATAAAGATATCGAAGCGGGTGATGAAATTAATGTGACATTTAAAGAAGTGAAAGCCAAAGCTATGAGATGGCGTATGGAGCGTAAAGCAGATAAGAGCGGTGTTGCGATGATTGAGATGACCTTCCTTGCACCGAGCGAATTGCCTCAAGAAAGCACTCAATCGAAGATTCTTGTAGATGGAAAAGAACTTACAGATTTTACTGAAAATCGTCAAAACTATCAAATCACCTATAAAGGTCAACGTCCAAAAGTCTCAGTTAAAGAAAACAATCAAGTAGCTTCAACAGTTGTAGATAGTGGAGATGATAGCCTTCCAGTACTTGTTCGCCTAGTTTCAGAGAGTGGAAAACAAGTCAAGGAATACCGTATACAGTTGACTAAGGAGAAACCAGTTTCTGAGAAGACAGTTGCTGCAGTACAGGAGGATTTACCAAAATTAGAAGTTGTTGAACAAGATTTGGCCTACAAGACAATTGAGAAAAAGGATTCAACACTGTATCTAGGTGAAACTCGTGTAGAACAAGAAGGAAAAGTTGGTAAGGAACGTATCTTCACAGCGATAAATCCTAATGGAAGTAAGGAAGAAAAATTCCGTGAAATAGTTCAGACTCCAACAAACCGTATTGTCGTTGTCGGAACTAAACTAGGAACCGCTCTTCCAGAGGACGAATCCAATGCTCTAGTTTTCAACAGACCAGAACTTATGGTTGAGGAAGAAACAATTGACTTCCAGATCCAGGAGCGTAAGTCTGACAAGTTATATCTAGGTGAAACTCGCATCCTTCAAGAAGGAAGACAAGGTCTCCGTGTTCACTTGATTGAAGTAGAAAATGGCAAGCGGACTGAGAAAGAAAGCTATGATAAAGTTATAGCTCAGGACCGTATTGTAGAGGTTGGTACAGCTATAAAAGATACAAAATCAGCCCCTCAAGAACAGCTTAAAGCAGCTCCTAAAGAAGCTAGTAAGTCTGTGCTACAAGATCAAGAAGTTCAAAAACCAGAATCTCAAGAAACTACAAAACAACAAGTATCAACTGAGAAAACGGATGTAAAACAAGTGAGCTCACGTTCAGTTGAAGCCCAGCAAGATGAAAAGAATTACTTGCCAAACACTGGAACAGAGGCAGAACAGGCAGCAGTAGCAGCAGGTTTAGCTCTTCTAGGTTTGAGTGCAGGCTTAGTAGCCACTAAAGGTAAAAAAGAAGACTAGAAATTTTGATACCTTCTTTATCGTTAAAGATTAGAGAGAAGTTCTTGTCTTAGATAGAAGATAAATCCCTTGGAATATAAGTTTCTAAGGGATTTTCTTTGTATAAAATTGTATAGTGTTATTGTCTATCCTATTTTGTAGAGAAAGCAAAAATCCCTAGGCCTTAACTTTCTAGGGATTTGACTATTTCATTAAGAACAATTCAACAATCATCTCGATATACATGACAAGGGTTAATAAAAATCCTGCACGCCAGAAGAATTTGATGAATTTAGGATAGTAAAAGCTACGTTTTTTCAAAAGGAAGAAAAAAACGAGAATAATGGCTAGGACTGAGAGAGCTAGCCCCAGTCTAGGGAGGAAATTATGGGTAAAGGTTTTAGCTGTAATCAAGTAATACTCAAATATTAAAACTGGAAAAGCCAAATCCGCAAAGTTTCGTCCTAGTTTTTTTAATCTAAAAAGTTTGGTTATGATAATGCAGACGACTAAGGTCAGTATCAATAATAAAATAGATGCTAATTTCATTAAAATCATACCCATATTGTATCATAAAAAAAGGCTAATGGAAACGAGAAACAGAGGAATTTATAGGAAAGTCAGGCTTTTGAGATTGTGAGTGTTTTTTGTTATAATGAAGATTATGAAATCTTATAATACCTTGAATGATTATTATCGAAAACTATTTGGAGAAAAGACTTTTAAAGTCCCTATTGATGCGGGATTTGACTGTCCCAATCGTGATGGAACTGTAGCTCATGGAGGCTGTACTTTTTGTACGGTTTCAGGTTCTGGAGATGCTATCGTAGCACCGGATGCGCCTATCCGTGAGCAATTTTATAAGGAAATTGACTTTATGCACCGTAAGTGGCCGGATGTTCAGAAGTATCTGGTTTATTTTCAAAATTTTACTAACACCCATGAAAAGGTGGAAGTCATTCGAGAGCGCTATGAGCAGGCTATTAACGAGCCAGGTGTGGTAGGAATCAATATCGGAACGCGACCAGACTGTTTACCAGACGAAACCATTGAATATTTGGCTGAGTTATCGGAGCGCATGCATGTGACGGTAGAATTGGGCTTGCAGACTACTTATGAAACAACCTCTGATCTGATTAACCGTGCCCACTCTTATGAGTTGTACGTGGAGACGGTCAAGCGTTTGAGAAAGTATCCCAAGATTGAGATTGTTTCCCATCTGATCAATGGACTGCCTGGTGAAACACATGAGATGATGATTGAAAATGTCCGCCGATGTGTCACGGATAACGATATTCAAGGGATTAAACTGCACTTGCTTCACCTGATGACCAATACGCGTATGCAACGAGATTACCACGAGGGACGTTTGCAGTTGATGAGCCAGAACGAATATGTTAAGGTCATCTGTGACCAACTGGAAATCATTCCCAAGCATATTGTCATCCATCGAATCACGGGAGATGCACCTAGGGATATGCTGATTGGCCCTATGTGGAGCCTCAATAAATGGGAAGTCCTAAACAGTATTGAGATGGAGATGCGGCGTCGTGGAAGCGTTCAAGGATGCAAGGCTGTAAAACAGGAGTTTGAAAATGAAAAGACCACTTGAGATTGCACATGACTTTTTGGCTGAGGTAGTAACTCAGGACGATATTGTAGTGGATGCGACCATGGGAAATGGTCATGACACACTTTTTTTAGCCAAACTAGCCAAGAAAGTCTATGCCTTTGATATTCAAGAACAAGCCTTGGAAAAGACCCAAGAGCGTTTGAACCAAGCTGGAATGACAAATGCCCAGTTGATTTTACAAGGTCATGAAACACTGGACCAGTTTGTGACAGAAGCCAAGGCAGGGATTTTTAATCTGGGCTATCTGCCGTCAGCTGATAAGTCTGTCATTACCCGACCTCAGACAACGATTGAAGCATTAGAAAAGTTATGCCATTTGCTTGTCAAAGGGGGACGGATTGCTATTATGATCTACTATGGTCATGAAGGAGGCGACATCGAGAGGGATGCTGTCTTGGATTTTGTGAGCCAGTTGAATCAACAAGAGTATACTGCTGCCATTTACCGAACTTTAAACCAAATCAACAATCCACCATTTTTAGTGATGATTGAAAAATTAGAGAGATATAGACATGGATAAACAATACCTACGTGAAAAGCTGGATGCCATGCGCCAGAATTTTGTTGAATCAACCCACCACGAACGAGCAGTGGGTGTGCTAGATCAAGCGCATATGAGCAAAAAAATGCTTAAAATCAAGAAAAAATTAGTTGCTCTTGAAATGGAACGGTGCCAGAGAAAAATTGAGCACAAAGATTGTTCCAAGATTGACCAAAAAATCAAAGAGCAGAAGGAGATATTTGAATCCTGTTGTAAAAAAGATTAAGGAGGAAGTGCGTGGAATTACTAATTTACCTCATCCTATTTTTACTGGTTTTGATTGTCTCAAGTACAACCAATAAGCTCCTGCCCTTTTTGCCTCTCCCTTTGGTGCAGATTCTTTTGGGAATTGTGATTGGTCTCTTTTTACCCAATACCGACTTTCACCTCAATACGGAGTTGTTTTTGGCCCTGGTTATCGGGCCCTTGCTTTTCCGAGAGTCGGAGGAAGCAGATATTACGGCTATTTTAAAACACTGGCGAATCATTATCTATCTCATATTTCCAGTGATTTTTATCTCGACCCTAAGTTTGGGTGGCTTGGCCCACCTTCTTTGGTTCAGCCTTCCCTTGGCAGCTTGCTTGGCTGTTGGGGCAGCTCTTGGCCCAACGGACTTGGTGGCTTTTGCTTCTCTTTCGGAGCGTTTTAGCTTTCCTAAGCGCGTGTCCAATATTCTTAAGGGTGAAGGACTCTTGAATGATGCATCAGGTTTGGTGGCCTTTCAGGTGGCCTTGACAGCCTGGACAACTGGAGTCTTTTCCCTTGGGCAAGCGAGTAGTTCGCTCATCTTTTCAATTCTAGGCGGTTTTTTAATTGGCTTTTTAACAGCCATGACCAACCGTTTCCTTCACACATTCTTGCTAAGTGTGCGTGCAACGGATATTGCCAGCGAACTTTTATTAGAATTGAGTTTGCCTCTGGTGACCTTCTTTCTGGCAGAAGAAGTCCATGTTTCAGGGATTATTGCCGTTGTGGTTGCTGGGATTTTAAAGGCAAGCCGTTTTAAGAAAATTACGCTCCTCGAAGCCCAAGTGGATACGGTGACCGAGACGGTCTGGCATACAGTGAACTTTATGCTCAACGGTTCTGTCTTTGTGATTTTAGGGATGGAGCTGGAAATGATAGCAGAACCTATCTTGACCAATCCAATCTATAATCCCTTACTTTTATTGCTATCTCTTGTCGCCCTGACCTTTGTCCTCTTTGCCATTCGTTTTATCATGATTTATGGCTATTATGCCTATAGGACTAAACGTCTCAAGAAAAAGCTAAATAAGTATATGAAGGACATGCTTCTTTTGACCTTCTCAGGTGTCAAGGGAACGGTGTCGATTGCTACGATTCTTCTGATACCAAGTAATCTAGAGCAGGAGTATCCTCTCTTGCTTTTCCTTGTTGCAGGTGTGACGCTTGTAAGCTTTTTAACAGGTCTCTTGATCCTGCCTCATCTTTCGGATGAACAGGAAGAAAGCAAGAATTATCTCATGCATATTGCTATTTTGAATGAAGTAACGCTAGAGTTAGAAAAAGAGTTGGAAGGGACCAGAAATAAACTTCCCCTCTATGCGGCTATTGACAATTATCATGGACGTATTGAAAATCTTATCCTGAGCCAAGAAAATAAGGGAGAGCAAGAGGACTGGGAGGCCTTGAAACTTCTTATCCTCAGTATTGAGAGTGATGGTTTGGAACAGGCTTACGAAGAAGACAAGATGAGTGAGCGTGCCTATCGAGTTTACCAGCGTTATTTGAAAAACATGGAACAAAGCATCAATCGCAAGTTTGCTTCACGATTGACCTATTATTTCCTTGTTTCCTTGCGGATTTTACGTTTTCTCCTTCACGAAGTCTTTACCTTTGGCAAGACCTTCCGTAGTTGGAAAAATGAAGAATCACAGAAACTCAGAGCCCTTGACTATGACCAAATTGCAGAGCTCTATCTAGAAAATACAGAGATGATTATCGAAAGTTTGGAAAACCTAAAAGGAGTTTATAAGAGTTCCTTAATTAGCTTCATGCAGGATTCTCGTCTCCGTGAAACAGCTATCATCACCAGTGGTGCCTTTGTCGAACGGGTTATCAATCGTGTCAAACCCAACAATATCGATGAAATGCTGAGAGGCTATTATTTGGAGCGCAAGTTGATTTTCGAATACGAAGAAAAACGATTGATTACGACCAAGTATGCCAAGAAGTTACGACAAAATGTCAATAACTTAGAGAACTATTCCTTGAAGGAAGCTGCCAATACCCTGCCTTATGATATGGTGGAATTGGTAAGAAGAAATTAGTTAATACTCTTCGAAAATCTCTTCAAACCACGTCAGCGTCGCTTTACCGTAGGTATGGTTACTGACTTCGTCAGTTTCATCTACAACCTCAAAGCAGTGCTTTGAGCAACCTGTGGCTAGCTTCCTAGTTTGCTTTTTGATTTTCATTGAGTATAAGATTGTAAGTGAAGGAGTGTGACATGAAGAAGTGGTGGAAAGGGCTTATAGACAAGCCTTTATTAAAAGCTTTTTTGCATTATTATCAAGCATCAGATAGTGAGTTGACCAGTGTCGCAGTAGCCTACTATTGGTTGATTTCGATTTTCCCTCTGCTTTTGGTGGTGGTCAATATCCTCCCTTATTTTCAAATTCCAGTTTCCAATTTTTTAAAGGTTGTCAATGAATTCTTGCCGGAAACCATGTATGATGTGGTCGCAAAGATTATTACAGAAGTACTGACCCAACCGTCAACGGGCTTATTGAGTTTTGCGGTTTTGTCAGCCCTCTGGACCTTTTCAAAATCCATGAATTTCCTACAGAAAGCCTTTAACAAAGCTTACGGAGTTGCTAAAAATCGTGGAATGATTTCCAGTCAGCTCATGAGTTTGTTTGTCAGTTTTGGCTTGCAGATTCTCTTTGCTTTAGCCCTCTTTCTCAGTGTCTTTGGCCGCATGCTTCTCAACCTTATCAAGAGCTACTGGAAATCGGATAGTCCTATCTTTGATTATCTGCAAGACCTAACAGGCCCCTTGATCTATGCCTTGATTTTCGCTATCTTGGTCATGCTTTATTATTTCCTGCCTCATGTTAAGGTCCGACGGATTCGCTATGTATTACCAGGTAGTGCCTTTGTCTTGTTGACTCTGGCCTTACTGCTCAACATCTTTTCAGTTTATGTCAACAATTATGTCAATCACCTAGTGGACATCCGCTTTTTCAGTTCTGTCGTCGTGGTGGTCATGATGTTCTGGTTTATTCTCATCGCTAAGATTTTAATTGTCGGTGCAGTTATCAATGCTAGTGTCCAGAGTTTGAAAGATCTGAATTTTAGAAAAGACTAACGAATTTTTAATTCATTACAAAACGCATAATATCAAGGTTGATGCACGAAAATTCCACGAGGCCAACTATAGTCAGAAAGCTGAACAACAAGCCAAAACGTTCAAAAAAGGCGGCAAAAAGCAAGCACCTGCAAGCAACGTGCCGAAATGGTCAAATCCTGATTATGTCAACGAATTAGACCCAAAAATCGTTGATATGCTAGTAGAATTTCACAAGTCACAATGCACTTTGGGAACTCCCGAGGCGCAAGCAGAAATCGCCCAAAAACGTGAAGAAATCGAGCAAAGGAGAGCTGAGCTTGAGGATAAAAACAAGAGCTTTTGAACCGCTTGAACAAATAGAGTTTCGCAAGTATTATGCTTACAAATTACTTGAGCAATTAACTAAAATATAAACCCTGCCTATATATAAAGGCAGGGTTTATATTTTAGAAATTCACGTAGCTTGTTTCGGTTTTTACATACCCAGTATAGTTTGAGTTTCTATAGTATTCAGTGATAAACTTCCATTTTCTTTGAGAAAGATGGATATAAGTACTTGTTATGTAGTATGGATATGGGCTTTGTGAATCCAAGTAAGACTGATAAGCTTGTATACCAAAATATGCTCCACCAATTATTGCACCCCATGGCCCCCCTAATACAGAACCTATCTTACCAATCGTATAACTTATTCCAGAACCAATCATGAAGTGAGCGAATGTGTTAGCTTGTTTGTTTCCATGTATTGTGTTGACGTAATTCCAAACATTAGGATCGTATGATCTAAAAGATATATTTAGGTCGATTTCATTCTTTTGATAAGCCATATAAAATGCCCCATTGATATAGACGCCGTCAGCACGTCGTTCAATAGTGTCTACACTTCCATCTGGATTGACAACCTCAAGAACTTCATCGCTTAAAATATTTACTTGCGTATCTCCGAACCGCACTGATGAGCCATTTTCAAACTGAGCCTCACCAGATACAACTTTAGAGTTTGCCGATAAGCTATCATCAGCAAAAACAACAAGTGACGGGGAAATGCTAGACATACAGAAAACAGACATAACTAGCAAACACATGTATTTAAACATCTTAGACATAACGGAAACTCCTTTGTATTTTTGATTTTTTTCAACTTTTGTTATACAATAAAACCAAATAAAAAGAAAGCGGTAACAATATGCTTAATGCGAAAATTTTTTTAATATTTTTATATTTGATCGTTATCGAAACTATAGGCTTGTTGTTGTTGAAAAAAGGTCTCGAAATGGGTTATTTTGGCACAGAAGCTATTATCCTCGCAATTTTTTCATTTGCTTTTTACAACCTATGTTCATTCGCTTGGGTCTGCTCTACAATAAAAAACAATAAAAAATAAATAGACGTATTTTCAAAAAAAGATTACATATTTATATAAGTAAAACGACGATTTAAATCGTCGTTTTTTTGTATAACTCCCTCTGAAATTTATTTTAATTATGCAAATTTCACGTATTTTTGGTGCTGAGACAACGATTCTGAGAGCTTTTCAGACTTTTTTGCGACCTGTCTCCTATCATTAGAAAAGCTTAGAGCACCAAAGGATAATACCTGATAATATGCGCTTTTTTGATTATGAAAATTAATAGATAAACATGGCATCGCCAAAACTAAAGAAGCGGTAGTGTTCTTGAATGGCATGGTGGTAGGCATCTAAGACTAATTCGCGACCTGCAAAGGCAGAAACCAGCATGACCAGAGTTGATTTTGGCAGGTGGAAGTTGGTTGAGAAGGCATCCACAACCTTCCATTCATAGCCAGGTTTGATAAAGATATTGGTCCAGCCAGAATCTGCCTGGATTTGCCCATCAAACTTGGAACCAATAGTCTCCAAGGTGCGGATAGAAGTGGTTCCGACAGCGATGACGCGACCTCCATTTTCTTTAACCGAGCGAAGAGTGGCAGCAGCTTCCTCAGAAAGTTGGTAGAATTCTGAGTGCATTTCATGTTCGTCCAGATTATCAACAGAAACGGGCCTAAAGGTACCGAGTCCGACATGGAGAGTCAGATAGACTAGATGAACACCCTTAGCTTGGATTTCTGCCAACAGTTCTTTGGTGAAGTGAAGACCAGCAGTCGGTGCAGCAGCAGAGCCACTTTCCTTGGCGTAAACGGTTTGATAGCGTTCACGGTCATCTAGTTTTTCATGGATATAAGGTGGTAATGGCATTTCTCCCAGACTTTCCAAAACTTCTAGGAAAATTCCTTGGTATTCAAAGCGGACAATACGGCCTCCGTGGCTCAATTCTTCCGTAACGACAGCGCTGAGGCGACCATCACCAAAGTTGACACGAGTACCAACTTTGAGGCGTTTAGCAGGTTTAGCAAGAACTTCCCACTCATCTCCACTAGTGTTTTTGAGCAGGAGAAGTTCCACATGACCTCCAGTTTCTTCCTTTTGACCATAGAGGCGGGCAGGGAGAACGCGGGTGTCGTTCATGACAAGGGCATCACCAGGTTCCAGCATATCAATAATAGAGTGGAAGTGTTTATCCTGCATTGCTCCCGTCTCACGATTGACGATGAGGAGTTTAGAGGCATCACGTTTTTCAAGGGGTGTTTGGGCAATCAATTCCTCGGGTAAGTGGAAATCAAAATCAGCTGTATTCATATATCTATTCATTCTTTCTAAGTTCTAATCCTACCCATTATAACATGTTTCAAGTTTGGACGCTCTTTTTTTGGAAATTAAATCGTTTTCACTTGACAAAAATTGGTCTATACCATATAATAAATATAGATTAAAATGGAGGATGAAAATATGAAAGTTATTAAAGTTGAAAACCAAATCGAAGGTGGAAAAGTTGCTTTTGAGATTTTGAAGGAAAAATTGGCCAACGGCGCTCAAACCCTAGGACTTGCGACAGGAAGTAGCCCACTTGAATTTTACAAGGAAATTGTTGAGAGTGACCTTGATTTTTCAAATCTAACTAGTGTAAACCTTGATGAGTATGTAGGGCTTGATGGGGACAATCCACAGTCTTATCGTTACTTCATGCAAGAAAACTTGTTTAACCAAAAACCATTTAAAGAAAGTTTCTTGCCTCGTGGGGTTAAGGACAACGCTGAAGCTGAAGTTGAACGCTACAACCAAATTTTGGCTGACCATCCAGTTGACCTCCAAATCTTGGGAATCGGTCGCAATGGACACATCGGATTTAATGAACCTGGTACTCCATTTGACAGTCAAACGCATCTAGTAGAACTTGACCAGTCTACTATTGAAGCCAATGCGCGCTTCTTTGACAAGATTGAAGACGTCCCAACCCAAGCCATTTCAATGGGGATTAAAAATATCTTGGATGCCAAGTCAATTCTTCTCTTTGCTTACGGTGAATCGAAAGCAGAAGCCATTGCTGGAACAGTGTCTGGCCCAGTGACTGAGAGTCTACCAGCAAGTAGCCTACAAAATCATCCAGATGTAACCATCATCGCAGACGCTGAAGCGCTTAGCTTACTTGAAAAATAAAAAAGTGAGATCCTTCAGTATCTTTTATTGAGTGCTTTCAAGACTTGCATAAATGGAAGAAAAAATCAAAATTTAACCGCATTTTTTCTTGACAATTATTCCTTTTACGTGTAGAATAGAATAGATCTTGAACTTGAAGGGAGTGAAAAAAATGTCTAAAACAGTAGTACGTAAGAATGAATCTCTTGACGACGCACTTCGTCGTTTCAAACGTGCGGTTACTAAAGCTGGTACTCTTCAAGAAACACGCAAACGTGAATTCTATGAAAAACCTTCTGTAAAACGTAAACGTAAATCAGAAGCAGCTCGTAAACGTAAAAAATTCTAATTAGAAATGAAAGGCTAGAGAAATCTAGTCTTTTTCTTTTAAATAAATACTCCAAAACCTGCAAAAATCTGAAACTTCCTCCAACAATTTGATATAATAGAGGGAAGAACTCATTTGAAGGAGGAAATGATGTCGGTTTTAGTAAAAGAAGTGATTGAAAAGCTTAGACTAGACATTGTCTATGGCGAACCAGAATTACTTGAAAAGGAAATCAATACCGCGGATATTACGCGACCTGGTCTTGAAATGACAGGCTACTTTGACTACTATACTCCAGAACGGATCCAGCTCTTGGGGATGAAGGAGTGGTCATATCTGATTGGCATGCCTTCTAACAGTCGTTATGAAGTTTTGAAAAAAATGTTTCTACCTGAGACACCCGCGGTCATTGTTGCTCGTGGTTTGGTGGTCCCAGAGGAGATGTTAAAGGCTGCTAGAGAATGTAAGATTGCTATTTTAACCAGCCGTACAGCTACCAGTCGTTTGTCTGGAGAATTATCTAGTTATCTGGATTCTCGTTTGGCGGAACGTACCAGTGTTCACGGTGTCTTGATGGATATCTATGGAATGGGTGTCTTGATTCAAGGAGATAGTGGTATCGGTAAGAGTGAAACAGGTCTTGAGCTTGTCAAACGTGGGCACCGCTTGGTAGCAGATGATCGGGTAGATATTTATTCTAAGGATGAATTAACTCTTTGGGGAGAACCTGCTGAAATCTTGAAACACTTGATTGAAATTCGTGGGGTTGGGATTATCGATGTCATGAGCCTCTACGGTGCCAGTGCTGTAAAAGATTCTTCACAAGTTCAGTTGGCTGTCTACTTGGAAAATTATGATACGCATAAGACATTTGATCGTCTTGGGAACAATGCAGAGGAACTTGAAATTTCTGACGTAGCCATTCCTCGTATCCGTATTCCAGTTAAAACAGGTCGAAATATCTCTGTCGTGATTGAGGCTGCTGCCATGAATTATCGTGCTAAGGAAATGGGCTTTGATGCGACACGTTTGTTCGAAGAACGCTTGACCAATCTTATTGCTCAAAACGAGGTGCCTAATGCTTGATCCAATTGCTATTCATCTAGGACCTCTAGCCATTCGTTGGTATGCCTTATGTATTGTGACAGGTTTGATTCTTGCGGTTTATTTGACCATGAAAGAAGCGCCTAGAAAGAAGATCATACCAGACGATATTTTAGATTTTATATTGGTAGCTTTTCCTCTGGCTATTTTAGGAGCTCGTCTCTACTATGTCATTTTCCGTTTTGATTACTATAGTCAGAATTTGGGAGAAATTTTTGCCATTTGGAATGGTGGTTTGGCCATCTACGGTGGTTTGATAACTGGGGCCCTTGTACTCTACATCTTTGCTGATCGTAAACTCATCAATACTTGGGATTTTCTAGACATTGCAGCGCCTAGTGTCATGATTGCCCAAAGTTTGGGGCGCTGGGGCAATTTCTTTAATCAAGAAGCTTATGGTGCAGCAGTGGATAATTTGGATTATCTACCTGCCTTTATCCGTGATCAGATGTATATTGAGGGGAGCTACCGTCAGCCGACCTTCCTTTATGAATCTCTATGGAATCTGCTTGGCTTTGCCTTGATTTTGATATTCAGACGAAAATGGAAGAGCCTCAGACGAGGCCATATTACTGCTTTCTACTTGATTTGGTATGGTTTCGGTCGTATGGTCATCGAAGGCATGCGAACAGATAGTCTCATGTTCTTTGGACTTCGAGTGTCTCAATGGCTATCAGTTGTCCTTATCGGACTGGGTATTTTTATCATTCTATATCAAAATCGAAAGAAGGCCCCTTACTATGTTACAGAGGAGGAAAACTAAATGTTAGAAGTTGCATATATTCTTGTAGCCCTTGCTTTGATTGTATTTTTGGTTTATCTGATTATCACTGTACAAAAGCTTGGACGTGTGATCGATGAAACAGAGAAGACGATTAAAACCTTAACTTCAGATGTGGATGTGACCTTGCACCATACCAATGAGTTATTGGCTAAGGTCAATGTCTTGGCAGATGATATCAATGTCAAGGTGGCAACAATTGATCCACTCTTTAGTGCTGTTGCAGATTTATCTCTATCTGTTTCAGATCTCAATGACCATGCGCGTGTCTTGAGCAAGAAAGCTTCATCAGCTGGTTCAAAAACCATTAAGACTGGTGCAAGTTTGTCAGCTCTTCGTCTTGCAAGTAAATTTTTCAAAAAATAAAAAAGGAGAATCCTTATGGGTAAACTATCCTCAATCCTTTTAGGAACCGTTTCAGGTGCAGCTCTTGCCTTGTTTTTAACAAGCGACAAGGGCAAACAAGTTTGCAGTCAAGCTCAAGATTTTCTAGATGATTTGAGAGAAGATCCTGAATATGCTAAAGAGCAGGTCTGTGAAAAACTGACAGAAGTTAAGGAACAAGCTACAGATTTTGTTCTTAAAACCAAAGAACAGGTTGAGTCAGGTGAAATCACTGTGGACAGTGTACTTGCTCAAGCCAAATCATGTGCCCGTCAAGCGACAGAAGCATCAAAAGATCGATTCAATAATCTCAAGGAGCAATGGCAAGAAAAGACCGAAACTCTTGACCAATCAGAAGAGATTGTGATTGATATCGAAGAAGAAAAAATGTAAATTTGACGAGAATGAGCGAAGACTCAATTCTAGGAGAAAATGAAGCACATTTTCCCACAATCAAACGCATAGTATCAAGGACTATAATTGCCTGATATTATGCGTTTTTTATGATTTTTAAGACTTTTTGATAAACCTTTTTTAAAACACATGAGTGTTATGATTTTTTATGGTATAATGGCAGTGTTAGAAGTAAAATATTTACATTTTTTTATATTTTACTGATATTTTAGTAATATTAAGTGATCTATTTTTTCTATGGTTAGAAATCAATGTAGAAGCTTATGATCAAGTAGAGGAAAAGCTCTAACATTTTAGTCAAGAAACGATCTAGTATTCTGTCAAGGGAAAATATTAGAACCCTCTATTTTGTAAAAAATAGTTAGAAAGAAAGTTAGTAAAATGAAAGACATTTTTAATAAACGTCAACGCTTTTCGATTCGAAAGTTTTCTGTTGGAGTGGCTTCTGTATTAATAGGAATTGCCTTGTTTACACCATCCCAGGGAGTACTTGCTTCTACGGAAAATAATGTGGCAACAGAGATAGGGGTTAATTCTGAAAAGGAGAATGCGACCCCTACTGTGGAGAAAAAAGAAGAGAACCAAAATTCACCAGAGAATCAAGGTGCTATCTCCAGTCCAGCTTCAAAAGATACTCCAATAGGATCTACAAGGACTACAGAACTCGAGACATCTGGGAATAAAGAAAATAATAACTTGACCACAAGGGCTTTCGTGGCAGGTGAAGACAGATCAAGCACTTCAGCGGTGAGAGCATCATCAAATCCTTCCGAGATTAAAAAATATGAATTAACTAAGGAAGATGCTAAAAAAATCAAAGCAGGAGTAATCGGTTCAGAAGGTAATAAGCTTGACAGTTTGTTACTAAACGGCCCTGAGTTAAGTCCAGAAGCTTATACAGATGATGACTACTTGAAGGATAAAGATGAACTTTATATTTATGAAAAAGGTGGGAAAAAGTATGTAGGCTATAATAGTCATCCTATGTTAGAAGATACTGATGGTGATGGTATTATTGACAGTAAAGAAAAGCCAGATGAAAAATTAAAATGGAATGTCAGTGAGCGGGATATGATTATGTTCATGGAATTGTCCTACCGTGATGATAATTATATTGATAGAGTGCTGAATCATAAGAAACCCTTAACAGAGTCAGAGTTATATAAAAAGAATGATGACAGTAGACCACGTTATGAGTATATGATGATGAATAAGGAATTGGGGCCTTATTGGGAAAGGAAAAAAAGTTACCATACCTCCAGTGGACTAGATGCTGTCTTGTATGAAACTAAGAGTGATTTCTCATATTTACCAAATGGAACTGCACAAGTATTAGCCTTTCGTGGAACAAGTGATGCCAAAGATATAGGAACTGATATAACACTTGGATTAGGAAGCAATCCTCAACAAGGGATTGATGCAGAAAATATCATGCGTGAACTGGCTAAAGATAAGAGCATTACCAATCTATATTTGACAGGACACTCTTTAGGAGGATATTTAGTACAACGGGCAATGGTTGAAGCCTATCAGTTGGCATATTCTGACAGCAGAGTCATGTCTTCTAAAGAACAGCGGGCTTATAGAAACTTTTATAATAATGTATTAAAAAAAGGAACAACCTTTAATGCTCCAAAAGTGAGGACAAGTTATTTCTCATCATCTGAATTTTGGCAAAAAGGATTAGACAGTAAAAACATAGCTAAGTCTGGAAAAATGACACATTATATAGTTAATAATGATTCTACTATAGGAAAAAGTGTCAGTAATGATAGTGATGTTGTCATAAATGTTGGGAATACAAAAGGAGGTCATAGTTCACGTTCTTATTTTGAAGCTGATATGATTAATAGACGATCAGAGTTCATGTCTGGGAAACGAATTTCCTTAGATGGGACAGGTTATCAAGATAAAAAAATGACAACAGCTAAATCTGTAGAAAAAGTTGGAGAAACTGTTGTATATAGTAAACGTGGAGATGACATCATTAAGTCAACAACTGTTAGTATCAAAAATTCTGATACAGGGCAGATTACTAAAAATACACTTGATGAAGTGTTCAAGAAAGATGGTGCCAAATCAACAGTTGTGGTTACGTCAATCGAGCCAATTGTTCGTTATGAAAAAGACGCAACGAGAGCCAAAGGTGGGGCAAATGTAACAGAAACTGGTACTCTAGGCACTAGAACAGTAACGACAACCTACACAGTCAATCCGACAGATGGTAGCCTTGTTTCGCATGAAGAACCGGCAGTAGTAGTCCCATCAAAACCGACAGTGGTCAAAGTCCCAGCTAAGGATGAGGTTACATACCTCAAAGAAGGCAATGATGTGGTTAAGAAGACCATAACTTACGCGGTCAATGCCAGTACAGGTGCTCTTACTCCAACAGAGAAAAAGGAAATCTTCAAACAAAATGGTGCCAAGGCTAAGGTTGTTGTTACGCCATTACAGCCAAGTGTTCGTTATGAGAGAGACGCTACGAGAGCTAAAGGCGGAAAAAATGTAACAACAGCTGGTACTTCAGGCACTAGAACAGTCACTACCACTTATACTGTGAATTTGACAGATGGTAGCCTCATTCCGCATGAGGGCAAACCCGTCATCAAACAGTCAACTCCTACGGTGGTCAAAGTGCCAGCTAAGGATGAGGTTGAATACCTCAAAGAAGGCGATGATGTTGTTAAGAAGACTATAACTTACGCGGTCAATGCCAGTACAGGTGCTCTTACTCCAACAGTAAGGAAAGACGTTGCCAATCCAAAAGGTGCCAAATCTAAAGTTGTGGTTACACCACTTAAGCCAAGTGTTCGTTATGAAAAAGACGCTACGAGAGCTAAAGGCGGAAAAAATGTAACAACAGCTGGTACTTCAGGCACTAGAACAGTCACTACAACTTATACTGTTAACCCTGCAGACGGTAGCCTCATTCCGCATGAGGGAAAACCAGTTATCAAATCGTCAACTCCTACGGTGGTCAAAGTTCCAGCCAAAGATGAGATTGAATACCTCAAAGAAGGCGATAATGTTGTTAAGAAGACAACCACTTATGCGGTCAATGCCAGTACAGGTGCTCTTACTCCAACAGTAAGGAAAGACGTTGCCAATCCAAAAGGTGCCAAATCTAAAGTTGTGGTTACACCACTTAAGCCAAGTGTTCGTTATGAAAAAGACGCTAC